>NZ_JBHYJH010000005.1:114878-180168 GCF_042740445.1 Streptomyces sp. NPDC059003
CCTACCTCCCCCGCCCGCGCGGGGGGCGCGAACCCCCCCCCCCCCCCTCCCCCAACACCCCCGCCCCCCCCCGGTGGGGTGGGGCGGCCCCCCCCCCCCCCCCACCACCACACCCCCTGCGACCCATCTGGAGACGATCGTGATCTACGGAGGCTTCAGCACCACACGAGTCGTGCGCATGCGTCCCGTGGGCGCCGAATACGTGAGCGCCACCTCGTCGACTTGGAAGATCGGGGACTCCCCGGCTCGCTGTATGACATCGGGTGACGGACACCGGCGCGTCCTGCTCCTGGGGCACTGCGGGGCCACCGACCTCGAACTGAGTCGTCTGTCCGGCGCCGAGCTGCCGGCCAACATCACCTGGCGATGGCCCGGCGTGTACGCGGTGATCGAGGAGTACCCGGACCGAGCTGTGTTGCACACCGACCCAGCCTCCGCGTTCCCTCTCTACGCGACGCCCTGGCAGGGCAGTTGGGCCTGGTCGACCTCGGCGCGGCTCCTCGCCGGCCTCACCGGAGCGTTAGTCGACTCGCAGCGGCTCGCCTGTTCTGTCCTTACTCCCTCGGTGCTGGCCCTGGCCGATGCGAGGACCTTCTTCATGGGCATAGAGCAGCTGGCCCCGGGAAGCCGGATCGAACTCCCTGCCGACGGCAGCCGACTGCAGGCCACGGTGCGATGGCGACCCGATCCGGTCTCGGGTGCCCCGCACCACCGTCTGCGCACGGCCTTGACCGAGGCGGTGATCTTACGAGTGAACGGAGACCCGGACCTGTCGTGCGACCTGTCGGGAGGACTGGACTCCACCAGCATCGCCGTCCTGGCCGCGGTCTCCCTGCCCGCGTCCCACAGCTTGAACGCGATCACGATCCACCCCGAAGGCGACGAGAACGGGGCCGACCTGCGCTACGCCCGCCTGGCCGCCTCCGCACACCGCCGCCGGATCCACCACCATCTCCTGCCCCTGGCTACAGAACACCTGCCGTACACCGAGATCACCGCAGTCCCTCCGACCGGGGAGCCCGCTCCCTCGACTCTCACCCGCGCCCGCCTGGCCCGGCAACTGGACTGGATGCGTCAACGCCTGGGCAGCCAGAGCCATTTAACCGGAGACGGGGGCGACAGCGTCCTGTTCCAGCCGCCCGTACACCTCGCCGACCTCCTGCGCCACCGTAAGTGGCGACGCACGGTGAGCGAGAGTCTTGGCTGGGCACGGCTGCGACACATCTCCGTCATCCCGCTCCTGCGCGACGCCGCGTCCCTGGTCCGCAGCAGCCGCCTCGGCGCGCTCCAGAAGCTGGCTCACGTCGTCGCCGGAAACGGACATCGGTATGACGGCCAAGGCAACGTCGCCTGGTTCACCCCTTTGCCGCTGCCCGACTGGGCTACGCCCGCAGCCCGACAGCTGCTGCTCGACGCGACCGCCGAGGCGATCGACACCGCGGACCCATTGCCCGGCCTGGACACGTCGGTACGGGTCCTCATTGACGAGATCCGCGAGGTTGCCCGCACCGCTGCTGCCGATGCCGAACTCGCCGCCGCGCACGGCATCACCCTGCACAATCCCTTCCTCGACCCGCGCGTCATCGACACCGTCCTGCGCACTCCGATCGAGTACCGCCCGGCGGTCCATGCCTACAAGCCGGTTCTCGGCCGTGCGATGGAACACCTGCTCCCGGTCGCCGTCGCCCGCCGCAGCACCAAGGGCAGTTTCAACGCCGACCACTACGCCGGGATGCGTGCCAACCTGCCGACGCTCATGGACCTGGCCGACGGCCACCTCGCCGCCCTCGGGCTGCTTGAGCCGGACCGCTTCCGGCTCCACCTCCGCAAGGCCGCCGTCGGCGTCCCGATGTCCCTGGCGACGATGGAACAAGCGCTGAGTGCCGAGGCATGGCTGCACTCCCACCACGCCGCCGTGAACCCGGCGTGGACCACGCAGCCACCAGAGCATCCCTGTGACTGACCTGCCTCGATTCGTCACCGCTCCGTGCCACGTGCGAGCCCTGGACTTCGGGCACGTCCTGGTCCTGATCGACTACCGCTCCAACGATGTTAAATGCCTTTTCCCGGTGGCTGCAGCCCACTGGACAGCGGCTGCGCGAACCGGTCGGCTGAACCCCGCAGCCGCCACCTTGACCAGGCAGCTCCTGACCTCCGGGTTCCTGACTCCGACGGCCACTGCCATGCCCTGGGACGCCCCCATCGTGGCCTCGCCCGCGGCACCGAGCTGGGGAGGAGCCGAGCACCCGGCCGGTGTCAGCCCACCCCGGACACCACGTCGCCACAGGGCCCTCGCAGCCGCCGCTCTGGCATCCGTACTCACCATCGAGACCCTGGGGCCCGCGAGGTGCACGATGCAACGCCTCATCACCATGCTGGACGCCGCCGCGTCAGTATGCCGCCGACCAGCTACTCCCGCTGAAGCGACGGCCGCGGTCCTCGCCGTACGACATGCGTGCTGGCATTCCCCGGCCCGAACCGCCTGCCTGGAAGAGTCCACCGCCGCCGTTATCCTCCTCGCCGCGCGGCGGCTGTCCGTCACCTGGCGCCACGGCGTCGCGCCGGACCCCGTCCGCCTGCATGCCTGGGTGGAGACTGAGGACGGCGCCCCCGTCGCCGAGCCAGCCTCGACGCTCGCCTACACACCCGCCCTCACCATCGGAGACCGTCATCAGCACCAGCAATGAGCCGACCCTGTGGATCAGCACTGACACCTGCGGGCTAGGCCCCTACCGTGCCGACCTGGTCGAAACGTACTGGCGCTGGGAACAAGACCCCAGCCTCCTCGTCGGCTACGGACGACAGAGTCCCGAGTCACTCGAAGCCCGCACCGAGGGCATGGCCCACCAGCTCCGCGGAGAGAACATCCGCTTCACCATCTACGACCTGAGCACCGACACCCCGACGCCCGCTGGCGTCGCCACGCTCCTGCCGGACCACTCCGTACGGACCGCCGAGTACGTGATCATGCTTGCTTCCGAAGCCCGCGGCCACGGACTCGGTACCGCAGCGACCCGACTCACCCTCGACTACGCCTTCCACATCACCAACCTGCGGATGGTCTGGCTCAAGGTCCTCGCCCCGAACCGCGCAGGCATCCGCGCCTACGAGAAGGCTGGCTTCCGTACGGCCGGAACGTTGCGCGAGGCCGGGTACTGGCTGGGCGAGGTCTGCGACGAGATCGTCATGGACGCCCTCGCCAAGGACTTCACCGGCCCGTCCTCCGTACGGGCCGCGATGGACGATGACCGCTGATCGTCCGAGCGTCGTCAGGGCACCAACATCGCTTCATACCCACGCCCTGGGCGCTGCCTCGATCCCGTGATTCGCCATGAAGCCGTTCATCTTCAAGCACGGCAAGGGCCTGTGGCCCCAGAGCCCAGAGTTCTCCCTTCGGTGTGCCAGGGGGTGGACGGGAACGCGCGCAGCGCCGAGGCGACTTCCAAGGCGGCGGTCCGCCAGGTGGGCAGGGTGCGTTGCCGCTGCTCGGCCAGAGTTCTGAGCCGGTCGCGCAGCCGCACCTGGCACATCCACTCCTCGAGCGCTTCGGCCCAGGCAGCGCTGTTCCCCGCGGGTAGGAGCCGACCGGGTCGCTCGAGGACGGTTTCGCCGGGAAAGTGAGCGTGGCCCACCGCCTCCTGTACGCCGCCGACATCGGAGGCGTACACGGGCAAGCCGCGTGCCAAGGCTTCGGTGATCACCATGCCCCATGGTTCCTTCTCCGGTGAGTGCACCAGAAGGTCGGCCCATGCGTAGGCGGCGTCGAGTTCGGCACCGGCCAGCGGGCCGAGCATCTCGACTTGGTCGGTGAGACCCTCCTTGGTGACCAGGCTGCGGAGATGGGTGGCGTAGGAGGCATCCGGCTGAGCGCCAGCGATCTTCAAATGCCAGCGCAGATCGCGAGGGAGCGCAGCGAGCGCCGCGAGGAGCGTGGTGTGTCCCTTCCTCGGAGTCAGACTCGCCACTGACAGCAAATGACGTCCGCCGCTGGGAGTGCCGGGTGCGCTGGGGGCGAGGTGAACTCCGGGAGGGGCTACGTGGACGCGTGCTTCAGGCAGACCGTGCTGCTCGGTGATCTGGGCGGCCGTCCAGCGGCTCGTGGCGACGGTGGCGTTCGCGAAGTGCAGGGCTTGGCGCTCAGCCTGGTTGAGGTCCCGGGCCGTCTGCGGGTCCAGGCCGGTCTCGTCGGCGAGCGGCAGGTGCACGATGACCACCTGCCGCAGCCGACGCGACGCGGCCTGCACGATCTCTGGAACTCCGCAGGTTCTTTGCCCAGTCGCGTGTTGTTGGCGCGTCGTGTTGCTCGAACTCGGCGCACTGCCCCTCACTCGGTCGGGGGAACGCTGGCTGTTGTCATGGTGGCATGACGTGCGGTTCTGCAGGCTTTGTTGGGTGAGGTGGAGGGTCTTCTTTCACGGGGAACGCGTGGATCTGCCCCTTGGGTCCAACAACCCGGTCGTGTTGCGGCATTGGGATGTCCTGGAGCGAGCGATGGCACGCCCGCGACGACTCGGCCAGCCTTTCCTCCTCGATCCCCTGGGCGCCCCGGATCTTCGGGTGAACGGGTGGTTCGATAGTGACGAGATTCGTGGCCTGGGGCGAAAGACGTGGGCGAAGTACGCGTACAGCCTGGTGGTGTGGCTCAACTTCCTCTGGGCGTACGAGCGGTCCTGGTACGACGTCGAGTCGACGGTCGTGGAGGCGTTCAAGGTCTGGCGGATGCAGGACGGGCGCAACCCGAGGCCGGTCGAGAGCGGCACCTACAGCGACAACCTCACCAACATCCGCCTGTTCTACGTGTGGGCGGCGGCCGAGTTCCAGGTCCCCAATCCGATCCGGACGCGCCGAACCCGCGGGAGGCGGTGGGATGGCACGCAGGCCGAGAAGGTGGTGACCGACCCGAAGGCGAAGCGCGACCGCGATGTGAAGTGGTTCGATCCGGCCGGGTACGAGCGGTACAGGGACTGCGGCCTGCTCGGGCTGACGCTGGAGGGCGACGAGGATCCGGGCTGGCGGGGCCGTAACGGGCAGCGCAACGGGGCCTTGGGTGATCTGCTCTACGGCACGGCCCTGCGGCTGGAGGAGGGTGGATCGCTGTTGCTGGTGGAGCTTCCTCCGGATGACCCCGACCGCGGCTTCTACACCTGCCACATGGCCGAGCAGTGCGCCAAGGGGGACTATGCGCGGAAGTACTGGATGCCGCGGAACTCCTTGCTGTCGGTGCTGAGTTACGGCGAGGGTGAACGGGCGCGCGCGGTACGTCGGGCTCAGACAGGGGGACGCTATGAGCGGATGGCCGGGGCCCGGCTGCTGTCCCGGGTGCTGCCGGAGCGACGGGTCCGGCTGATCGCGCAGGACGGCAGGGTCAGCGAGGTGTCGCTGGACTCGCTGGGCCCGGAGTCGCGCCGTCTGCTGCTCAGGGAGACCCCGCAAGGTCTGGAGCCGGCGGCGCTGTGGCTGAACGAGGACGGAATGCCCCGCGATCCGCACGGCTGGGAGCACACCTTCACCGAGGCCAACAAGCGTCTGCGGCGGCTGGGGCTGGAGGGCTTCGCGGGCGCGGCGCACATGCTCCGGCACAGCTGCGCTCTGCGCTGGTTCTCAGTGGGACGGCTGCTGTTCGACAAGAAGTTCGCGCACTTGGACGGCGAGGAACTACGCGATCTTCGCCACGAGTTCGGCAGCACCTGGGACCTGATGCGGCTGCTGCTCGGCCATGCGGATCAGCGCACGACGAAGGACATCTACTTAGAGCCGTTCGAGGCGCTTGAGCTGGAGATTCTGTTGCTGCACGCGGGTAACAGCGGCATCGCGGACCTGATGGCGTCAGTCTACGGGGCCGACCCGCGGGTGCTCGGCGATCCGGTGGCACGAAGGTGAGCCGCGGACGCCCGGCGGAGATGCCGGAGGCCGGCTATCGCGCCCCGCAGCGCCTGTTCTTCGACGACGGGCAGTGCCGGGTCCGCTTCACGTCCGAGCAGGACGGCGACGTGATCGACTACGACTTCGGCCTCTTCGCCGTGGCTCGCCCGATCCAGGAAGCCTTGGCCCGCGCATTCGACGCGCACGTCGGCCCCTCCGGGGAGGTCAACAGTGTCAGCGCCGCGCAACAGACCTTCCTTCACCTCGGACGCTTCCTCGACTTCTTGGCGACGGACCAACGCGCCCCGTCGGTGCCGAGAGACCTGGTGCCGCGGCACCTGAGCGAGTACCTGCTGAGCCGAGGGGAAGCGCCCACGGCCGTGAGAGAGGCGAGTCGGCTGCGCTCCGTGCTGCGGAACGTGGAGGGGCTGACCCCGCAGTTCGCCGCCAAGTGCGCCGAGGGGGGCCTCATCCGGCGCGACGCCGGCGGCTCGCGCGGCAGTTACAGCCTCGCCGAGGAGAAGGCGATCCTCGACGTCGCGCGGAGGACGGTGCGGTCGGCGGCGGGTCGCATCCGGAAGTCCCGCGAACTGCTGGACGAGTGGCGTCAGGGCCGGATCCAGCGGGAGACGGATCCCAAGCTCTACGAATACGCCTCGATCCTGGACATGGTCGAGACGAATGGGGAGTTGCCGCGCAACAAGTGGAATGGCGCCCTGGCAACGTGGATCGCCCGGCACGGCACCGTGGCCAGCCTGACGACGCAGCTGCATCTGAGCGTGAGCGAGGCGTGCGCGATCACTATTTTGCTGGTGCGGCTGACTGGGGAGAACGGCTCGACGATCATCAAGGCGCCGGCGGCGTTCCATCGCACTGACGGAGAGGCCGGGCCGCTGTCCACGGTCCAGGTGGATCTCAGTAAGCCGCGGCGGGGCCGGCGCCGCTACATGACCGCTGCTTTGAGCGACTTGCCGCCGTGGGCCGCTGCACCGCAGGAAGATGGGGAGCTCTCGGCCCGCGACGAGCTGCACACGCCGTTCGGCCTCTACACGCTTGCGCTGGAGCTGACTGCCTCTGCCCGGCGGATCAAGGGCAGCGACCGGCTGCTGGTCTTCTGGGTGCCCACCGCGACGGCGGGACCCCGGCACAAGAGGGCGGCGGTAGTCAAACCCCGTCACCAGCCGGGCCGGGGGTTCCGTGATCAGCTCTCGGTCTCGGCGGTCGGGTACTGGGGAGCCAGGCTGAACCTGGTCGCCGAGGAGCCGGGGCCGGACGGCGAACCACAGCGGCTGATCGTGGGCACCGGGCGGATGCGACTCACGCACACGGTCCGGGAGCAGAAGCCGGTGGCTCACACCCGGCAGACGCTGGCGGATACGTATCTGCGGCGCGACAAGACGAGTCTGCGCGAGTACCAGAAGGTGGTCGCCGATGTGCTGGACAAGGAAGTGCTCAAGGCACGCACGGCGGGACGCATTCAGCGGCTGACCCCGGCAGACGTCGCACAAGCCATACGCGAACCGGAAGCGGTCGCCCGCCGGTTCGGCGTGAGCACGGAGGTGATGCGCCTGCTGGTCACGCGGGACGCCGACACCGTCCTGGCCGCCTGCACCAGCAACAGCGACAGTCCGTACAGCCAGCCCGGAGAGCCCTGCCGGGCCTCGTTCCTCAAGTGCCTGGAGTGCCCGTGCGCCCGCGCCATGCCCCATCACCTCGTGGTCCAGGTTGCCGTCCGCGACATGATCGAGGAGAGACGGGCTCACATGACGGCGCTGCGCTGGGCCGAGCGGTTCTTCCTCCCCTTCACTCAGCTGGAGGACCTGCTCCGGCGGGCTGGTGAGCGGGCGACGGCTCGGGCCCGGCGGCAGGTGGGCGAGGCGGAGCGCGAGCTGGGGCGCAGGCTGCTGGACGGGGAGTTGGACGAGCGATGAGCACGGATGACGCCGCACTCGACCGTCCGGCGGATGTTGTTCCGGGACCCGACGCGCTGGTTCTGGAACGCAGAAGACTGCGGCCCGGCACCGACCAGGCCAAGCTGTCGCTTCTGGCCGACATGCGGTGGGATCTGCGTCCGGGGATCTTCGAGGACCACATGGGCGCCGTCACCCTCAACTTCGCCCTCGTGCCCGAGCGGTTCCGCGAGATCACCAAGATTTACATCTGGCAGGAGCTGAACTGCGAGGAGGATCCGCCGAGCCTACGCCGGGCGAACGTCAGTGGGCGCCTTGCGGTCTACTCCATGATGGGCCAACTCCGGGTTCTGCGGGTGTTGTTGGACTGGCTTGAGCTGCACGGCTTCTCCGAGGTCTCACAGATGACGAGCGAGGACCTGGAGGACTTCCTCGACGCGGTCCGGGACGCGGAACTCACCCATTCCAATCGCTGCGACATCCTGCAGTGCGTCCGGCGGCTCTGGGCCTTCCGTGAGCAGTTGCCGGCCTCGGGGCGGTTGCCGCAGGCACCGCCCTGGGGCGGCAAGGACTCCCGCATCCTGCTGGGGGCAAGCAGGCGGAACCGTGAGAACTCCACCGCGCGGATCCGGGAGGCCACCATGGCGATGACCGTGCTCTGGGCGGCACGTTTCGTCGAGGACTTCGCCGAGGACGTGCTCGCCGCCCTGGAGGAGTTCCGGCCGCTGTTCGGGTTCCAGCCCGGCCGCTACAGCCCCGGCCCACACCGCCGGTCCCGCACCCCTGATCACTACGGAGCGACCCCGGAAGCCGCCGCCCTGATCGAATTGTTCCGTACGGCCGGGCGTGAGCTTCCGGGCCGGCAACGAGAGGATGGCTCGTGGGAGCCGGACTGGCCGTTTCTGGCGAAGCTGTTGAACCTTTCGCCCCGCGCGATGCAGAAGAATCAGACCTTTCGGCGCATGTTCCTCGGCTCTGGGCTCCGGGTTGCCCACGGCACCTTCCTGGCGGTGCGGCCGAAGGGCCGGCTGGACGGCGAGCCCTGGGTGGACAACATCCCCTACGCGGAGGTCAGGGTGCTGGCGCGGATGTTGTCGACCGCCTGCGCGGTGCTGGTCCTGTATCTGACCGGATGCCGCCCGGGAGAGGCACTCAGTTTGCAGCGCGGCTGCTTGCGGCGGGACAGGGTGACACAGCTGTGGGAGCTCCACGGCCGCAAGTGGAAGGGCGCCCGGGACGAGAACGGAGCCAAGATCCCCGAGGGGCAGTTCCGCGACGACCCTTGGATCGCCACCGATCTGGTCGCCACGGCCGTCCGGGTCCAGGAGCGTCTTCACGACTCCGACGTCCTCTTTCCGGCCTGGCTCGTGGTGGACGGGCGCAAGCCGCGTGACGTGGGTGTCGCCCGCACAACGGCCAAAATTAATAAGGACTTGAACAACTTCGTGACCTGGGTCAACGACTTCTGCAGTCGGCACGGCCGGACCGATGTGATCCCGCCCGACCCGAGGCGTCTGACCTCTTCGCGGCTGCGTCGCACGCTGGCGTGGTTCATCTGCCGTCGCCCGCGCGGACTGGTCGCCGCGGCAATTCAGTACGGGCATCTCCGCGTTCAGATCACCCAGGGCTACGCCGGGAACTACGCCTCTGGCTTTCCGGACGACCTCGCGTTCGAGCGGTGGCTGACCCGGCTGGATGACCTGCAGGGAGCCGACCGCCGGTTGAAGGCCGGTGAGCACGTCAGCGGCCCAGCCGCCGACGCTTACCGGTCCCGGGTGACAGGCGGGGCAACGAAGTTCGCAGGACGGGTGCTCCGGTCCGGTCGCGATGCCCGGCACGTGTTGGGGAATCCGGCGCTGCAGATCTATCCGGGCAAGGGCATGACCTGCGTCTTCGCCGCGCCCACCGCGCGATGCGAACTGGAGCCCTCTCTCGACGACGCCCATGTCACACCGGACACCGACGGCTGCCACCCGGCCTGCGTCAACCTCGCCCGCACCGAGGAAAACATCAACGAATTGCGCGCCGAGGCTGCCGAGTTACGGTCGAAGGTCGAGGACGAGGCCAGCCCGCCAATCCGCTGGAACCGAGAACGCCGTCGCCTTGCCCACCTCGACCATCTGATCGCCGAGCACGAACGAGGGCGACCCGGCCCTGGAGCGTGTTGATGACCGAGGTGGACCCGCCGCAGGAGTTGTGCCTCAAGTTGCGAGCAGCAGCAGACCGGCTGCTGGCCGGAACCCCGCTCCACTCCTCCGGCAAGCTCACCATCCTCGACCTGGCCGAGGAAGCGCAGATCAAGCGTTGGCTGCTCACGCACAAGTATCCGACCACGCTCCTGGCCCAGTACCAGGCCGAGTTCAAGGCGGCCCGGCACAAGAGCCAACCGGTCCAGCAGGCCGAGGCCACGATCGCGAAGCTCCGCGACGAACTGGCCGCAGTCCGCAAGGAGAAGCGGACGCTGACGGAGCTCGTCCGCACCTATGCCGTCATGATCGAGCAGTTGGCCGGCGAACGCGCCGAGGCACTCGACGAGCGAGACCATGCCGTTGCTGCCCGGGATGCCGCCTTGGGCGTCACCTCGTTGCCGCCCAAGGACAAGCGAGGGGACGGTGCCTCCTCACGGTCCTCGAGCCGGACCCACCGTCCTCTGCCGCGCTGACAGCCCCGGACTGCCCCAGCGGGCGGGCGCGCGGAGTGCCGCCTATCTTGCCGCAAACCCATGTCGGGACGTCGCAGGCGCCGTACCGTGGCCAGGTCGGCCGACACCAGGATCGATCGGAGCGAGGGGGATGTCGTGCACATCGGTCCCAACGTGGAGTTGGCCCGCGACATCGTCGAGCGGCTACGGGTGCTCGAACCAGGTGACGCCAAGGGATTTCAGTACGTCGCCGACACGCTCCGTCTCTGGCAGGTCGACCTTCACCTGCTCCCGGGCGGATACCCCGTCGGTGAGCCGTCGCGGGTACGGATCGAGTACGGGCTCGCCCAGACGCTGGAGACCATGGAGAACGGGCCCCGGGACGCCGAGTTGGACCGGGAGAACATCACCTTCCACATCAATGTCCTGACTGCGGAGGTGGGCCCGCGGCCGAGCCCTGCGAAGGTGGAGGAGCCCGATCTCCCGGCCATGAGCTGCAGTGGCTCCTCCCCGTGGCGACGGGAACCCGGGCTGATGCCCGTCATCACCGGCATCGACGACGCAGGACGCTTCGCCATGGACTTCCTCTGGGCGTAACGCTCGACGATCTGTTCAGTGGTGCGGCGCTGCAAGCGGCCGGCGCCGACGGCCCGATACTCAGGGAGCGGAGCGAGTGAGCAAATCCGTTGATGAGGCGCAGATCGGCGAACAGACCGAGCCGCCCGTCGCGGTGCGCCGGACGCGCTGGCTACTGACCGGCTATTTCGCGAGCCAGGGCGTAATCATGGCGACCTGGGCGACCCGCCTGCCGGCCGTGAAGGAGGCCGTGGGAATCAGCCCCGGCAGGCTGTCCATCGCACTCCTCGCAGCATCACTCGGGATGATCGTCATGCTGAGCGTCAGCGGTCGGATAGCCGAGCGCCCCCGGGGCACCTCTCGTCTGCTGGTGGGCGCCGTGCTCACCCTCGGCACGGCGCTGGTGCTGCTCGGCCAGGTCCGCGCCTTCGGCGCTCTCGTCGCCGTCGCGGTGGTCTTCGGCTGCGGGCAGGGGTTGCTGCTGGTGCCGCTGAACGCGGCCGGTGTCGCAGTCCAACGACGGTTCGGCAAGCCGGTCATGGCGAGCCTCCACGCGTCGTACTCGATCGGCGCGGTTGGTGCGGCCGGGGCCGCGACCGCCACCGCCCGCTTCTCCCACACGATCGTGTTCACCGTGGTCGGCGCCACCGTCATCATCGCGGCGCTCGTCACCGCCCCGGCCACCTTGTCCCTCGCCGAAGCGGACACACCCACATCGGTCCCGGACTCGACGTCCCGGCGCCGGGGCATGGTGTGGCTGCTGGGGGTGATGGTCGCCGCCGGCCTCATCACCGAGGGCACCGCGCTGGACTGGTCAGCGGTCCACGTCCGCTCCCTCGGGGTCTCCGCGACCACGGCGGCCGCCGCCTACTTCGCCTACGGCATCGGCATGGCCATGGGCAGGCTGACGGGCGACGCGCTCACCGTGCGCCTCGGCCCGCCAAGACTGCTTCGTACCGGCGCCCTGGTGGCCGCGGTCGGGCTCGGTGCGGGACTCGCCGCCTCGAGCACGGCCATCGCCGCACCCGCCGCGCTGATCGGCTGGGCCGTCCTGGGCGTCGGGCTCTCCCCGATCGTGCCCCTGCTCTACACCACGGCGGGTACGTACGGCCCCCGCGCCGTCGCCTCGGTGAGCACGATCGGCAACATCGGGCTGCTGGCGGGCCCGGCGGCGGTGGGCGGCATCGCCACCGCCGCCAGCCTGACGCTGGCTCTCACCGTGCCGGTCGTACTGGCCGCTGCCCTTGCCCTCGCCTCCCGCACCGTTGCGGTTCTCCGCTGATCTGTGTCCGCATGTCAGGCGGACACGCCGAGTTCCTTGCGGGTCCGCTGGACGAATTCGCACACGGCCGGCTCGCGCCGCCACGGTTTATGGGCGGCGTTGAACTGAACTCACGGGCGTAGTCCCTGGCCCGGCTCGACTGAGCGACGGCCCACCTCCAGGCCGGCGACCACGGACTTGAGCTCGACAACCGCATCGTCGACATCCTCGCCCGCGTCCTGGACGGTGGTCCAGGCGCCGAACTGCTGCTGCCGCAGCCGGTCGGGGTACAGGCCGTACCGGCCTCGAGGCGGGTACGGCACGATGAACTCCTACTTTGCTTCCGGGAGTTGTGCGCGCGTCGCGCAGCGGAGAGTTCCCGTCCACGTCATGCGGGATGCGGCATGGCGTGTGCGGTGGTCTCTCGCCCCCGGGGTCAGTCGGGCATCGTGATGCTGACGAAGCTGCTGCGGAAGTTGGTGACGTTGCTGTACTGATCGGTGTTGAACGGGGCGTCCACGGCCTCCAAGGGGGCGCGGGCGCCCGACCAGTAGCCGCCCGTCTTCTCCGCGGAGACGAGTCCCGCTCGATAACTGCGGCCTGGTTCCACGCCGGTGAAGACCTTTTCGTAGCGCCAGTAACCGGAGTCGGAGCCCGCGCCGAAGGTCATGCGGCCCAGCCATTTGCCCAGGTGGCCCTCTTCGGCCAGGAAGAAGGTGCCGCTGAGGCTGGGCCTGGAACCGTCGCGGAGGTTGTCCCGGTACCACCACCACAGCCAGTAGTACTGGGCCCACGCCTCGAAGGTGACGATGAGGCCCGGCTCGCCGTTGTTCATCGTGGCCGGGGTCAGGGTGAACTGGTGCTCAAGGCGGGACCAGTCGCGGGCACCGTAGGCGGTCAGGAGCTTCCCGGTCACCGGGGTGCCCCTCTCGGCCACGTCCTCCAGGGCGGGCGGGGCGGGCGGCACCGGCGGGGCGGGCGGCACATACCGGTTGACGCCCCGGTGGACGAGGAGCAGCACCTCGCGCTCGAGGCCCTCCGGGCCGTCCTTGAACGGCAGCAGGGCAGGCGTGTTGTTGGAGTCGTGGCCTTCCATCGCGACCGGGCGGCTCCAACTGCCGTCGCTGGTCCAGGTGGAGTGGTTCAGCCTGTCGTCGTACATGGCGGGGAAGACGGCGTGCAGCTTGCCGTCGAAGGAGGCGAGCGCGGCACCACGGCGGGACTCCGGCGTGTGGTCCTCCTGGCCCTCGGGAATCGTCTCGCCCTCATCGGCCCAGGTGGTGCCATCGAACCAGCTGTGTACCAGCGCACCCCCCTGCAATTCGGTTCCGTCCTCGTGAATGGCCCCGGCCCTCGGGGATACACGCACGAGCAGGTGCAGCTTGCCCTCGTGCACGGTCAGGGCCGCGTTGCCGGGCCACCCGTACTTGTTGAGACCTTCCCGGCTGAGCGCGTCCCGGCCCCCGCCGCAGTACGGCAGTGAGGGACGGGACGGGTCCCTCGTGTACGTGGTGGGGTCCTCGACCGTGATGACCGGCGTCCACTCGCCCTTGGAGTCACGGACGTAGTGCTGGGCGTACGCGCTGTCGGGGTCGACGAAGACCAGGTGCACGGCCCCGTTGTACACGGCCAGACCGGGCGCCAGCGGCAGCTGTGCGTTCACCCAGACCGGACGGGCTTCGGCCCACCTCGGCTTCCCGTCGGCGCCCTTCTCCAGCTGGGTCTCCCACAGCGACGTCGCCTGGAGCTGCGGTTTGCCCTCCGCGTCAAAATGCACCGAGTCGAAGTTGGTGAAGACCATCCGCAGAGTGCCGTCGTCGTTGACGATCGCCGGCGTCTCGGCACTGTCGAGCCCGTCGGCGGTGTCGTCGGGCGTCCACCTGCGGGCCTTGTCCAGAGCCTCGGCCGCGACCGTGACGCCGTCCTGCCACTGCTGCTGCTCCTCGTCACTCGCGCCCTCGGGCAACGGCACACTGGCCTGCTCCAGCACGGTGACGAACGGCAGCAGCGAGGCGGGACTGAACGAGGTCCAGTGGAGCGGGAGGTGGCTGTACCCTTCCTGCCGCGCGCCGCGGTGCACGCAGTACAGCGTGCCGTCCACCTCAGCCAGGGCGGGAGCGGCAACGCTCAGATGGTCGGCGAACGCCGTCCCCTCGCTCCACCCACGGTCGGTCGTGTAGACCGCCCGCCACAGATTCTGGTCATCTTCCTGCTGCTGAACGTCGCCAGCCACGTGCCCCTCCTCGCGCAATGCCGTGACCGCACCACCGACGACCCGTCAGGTCCGCCCGGACGCCCCACGACCCCAATGAACAGCACGGACGGTAGCGATGCGGTGACATCAGGCGAGCGGTGACTGATCAATCCGTCTGGAACCCGCGCACGCATGACCGGAACTCGCTGCCACGCAGCAACACACACAGACTGGCTAGAGAACGCAGGCGATCAGTCCGTCCCAGAGCGCCGTCGAGCCCTCGGGCAGGGCCTCCAGGATGCGGGAAAGCTCCCGTCGGTCGGCGTCCGAAGGGCGGGGCCACGTGCCGGCCACCGGCGTCAGGTTCATCCGGTATCCGAGTTCACCCAGCTCCCGCAGCAACTCCAGGTCGTACCGGTTTCCCCCGCTGGGGCGCTGCGGGTCGTCCACGCCTGCCGGAGCCAGAAAGTGCACAGGGTCGTACATCCGTTGTCTCCCTGATCAACGAGGCGCCAGCCCGGTGCACATGATGCGTCCGGCCCGGCTTGGCTGGTCAACGTCTCGACCTAGAGCGTGCTCACGACCGGCTCCCACCGAGGGGCACCTCGGCCAGCACCTCCCACATGATCTCGCGGCGGTCATGCCATTCCGCGACCAGGGTGAGCGTGGTGACCGGCACCGTCACCTCGCCGCCCGGCACGTCGGACAACAACACCTTGAGCCTGGTTCGGTCGGCCAGGTGGGCTTCGCCGCCGGCGTAGGCATGGGACAGGTGCGGATAGGCCGCCTTGGGGATCAGCGGCCACCGGTCACCGACCACGGCTTGCTGCGCCTGCCACGTCATCTCCCACAGGGCCCTGTGCGGGGCGCCCGGATATCCCTTGGACTCGATCGCCACGTTCCCGATGTCCGGCCGCGACAAAGTCACCTCGAACGGTGCGATATCGGCAGCCCGTTTGGCGACCTTGGCCACCAGCTGGTCGACTTCGGCGTCGGTCGCACTGTTCTGCGGGCCGGCGTGCAGGACCGTCAGGTGCATCCACTGCGGCTGCACTGGGCACAGGCCGGGCTCCTCGGCGAGGGCGCGATACGGCATATACAGCTGGTCCCGGGCGATGTCCGGGTCCGGGATGATCAGCCAGTGCAGGTCTTTCCGGCCGGGCGGCCAGGCGTGCTGGCGGTTCTCGACCCGGGAAAAGAAGTCCTCCACGTCAACGCCCCCCTGCCACTTGGTCACTTCGCTGCCACGCTACCGGGAGGCGATCTCCCGCACGGGCCGGTCCGGGTGAACCGCCGGAGCCCCAGGGCGGGTTCGGCGCCATGATTCGCTGCATCATTGCTCCTCGCTGATGTTGAGGGGGTCAAAGTCGGCATAGACCGGAAGATGGTCGGCCGCATCCTTTGCTGCGGGGCTCCGGTGAGTCCGGTAGCTAGTCAGAGCGGGAGCGACGGAGCGGGTGGCCAGGATCAAGTCGATACGCCGCGCACCCCAGGGGTCAGGATCACCCCGCCCGTCCTCCCAGTGCCCGGTCGTCGCCTGCCACGGGGCGCCCAGGTGGGCGGCGGCATCGACCATGAATCCCTTGCGCAGCAGCGACTGGGTTGGCTGCCGGTCGGCCAGCTGTATCCCCCCGATCGAACCGTCCTGCACCTGGAATTCGAGGTCGTCGTGGTCCATGTCGAGATACGGCTCGTCGTCGTAGTACCGGCGTCCGCCATCGCCGTCTTCGATCTCGGCTGCGGAGATCGAGTTGAAGTCGCCCACGACAAAACCGGGTTGGACTCCGCCGGTCTGCCGGAAGGTCCCCTTCAGGCGCAGCGATTCGTTGGCGCGGAAGTCCTTGCGGAACGGGTCGCCGTGGTAGCTGGCGACGAGCACCGGCTCCCGGCCTCCGACGTCGAAGCGCGCGGTCGTGCACCCGTGCCAGAAGTCCGGTGCTCCGTACGGCCGGAAGGAGTCGTCGACCAACTGGACGGTGTCGGGGTTCCACAGGATCGCGGTGAACCAGGGGCGGTGCCAGTTGGCAGCCATGGCGGCGCCATGGGGGTGGCCCGCTGTCGGCCTCACCGTAGCTGTCAGGTTGCACTCCTCGGCGAGGTCCTGGATGAGCCGGGCGGCCTCTGCTGCCCAGGAGCCGTGGGGGGTGGCGCTTTCGTCGATGACGATCTCCTGGAGCCCGAGTATGTCGGGGGCGATCTCCTGGATGGCCGTTACCCGGGCGGCCCACGAGCTGGTTCCTCGGGTACTGGGAGTGAGTTTGTAGGCGTTGAAGTTCGCGATCCTTCTTGTCCTCATGGCTTCCCTTGCTAAGCAGATGAGTTGGCGCATGCCTCGTGCGAGTGCGGGAGCTGTCGCCCGGGGCGCAGCCCGGCACAGGGGGCGGGCTACGCGGTCAGCTCGTAATGGCTGTGGTAGACCTCGACGAGCAGGTCGAGGTCGTACACTGCGGCGACGGTGTGATGGTCCGAGAGCCCCTTCATGTCGACGACCTCGACCGACACCAGCGCGGGCAGGAGCAGGCTGCCGGTGTAGATGCGATCCACTCGGTGGGCGGGCCCGTGAGTCTCGCTCGCGTCCACGGTCGGCGCCACGGGCGTCGCGTCTTGCTGGGCGAGCGCGACGTGCCGGGCGGCGTCCTCCAGCCCTGCGATCAGCATGGTCCGGTCCGGGCGGGAGTCCATGACGCGCTGCCCGTCAGCGGTTTCGTAGCTGCGGTGGGCGCGGTGCTGAAGGTCTGCGATCTGGTCCAGGCGCGGAATCGGGGTCTCGCCGGCCACCAGGCGGGCCGGATCGACGTAGCTGTTGCAGTCCATGCCTATGCCGAGCACCGGGAGCTTGCGGGCGGTCCTCTGGCCGCGGTGCTCGTACGTCACGACTCGGTCGGCGAAGCGGGTCACGTCGTCCGCCTGGATCTCGCGGAGCGCGGCGGAGTTGTACGACAGATGGCCGCAGGCCGTGACCATGTCGATGTTCTCGGTGCCGTTCACGCGCAGCGTCATGGCCGTGGGGTGCAGGAGCCAGTTGGGCCAGTGCGTTTCCCAGGTGGTGATCTCCGTGAAGACTTCGGGGTCGTAGTACAGGGCAGTGGCGCCGAGTCCGGGGCCGAGGCGGCCGGCCAGTCCGACGATGCGCTTGGACTCGTTGAAGAGGGTGGATCCGGCTCCCGACTCCGCGTGGCCTGGGTTCTCCTGGCGGCACAGGATCGTTGGCTTGATCTTGGCGAGTCGTTGGTGCATGTCGAGCCATAACGCGCGGCTTCCGAATCCGTTCTGCTCGAAGTTGCAGGTCACGATCTTTATGCGGCGAGGGTGTGGCATGGGGTCGCTTTCCGGGTGGGTGGGGCGACTGATGTCGTACTGAGAGGCTTCCGGGAGCGGCGGAGACCGCGTGCGGGGTTGTGACGGGCCCGGCATCAGAGGCTGGTGCGGTGAGGGTGCGTCCAGTCAAAGTCGAGGAGCGTGTGCTGCTTCGCGACGGTGCGGGCGCGGGTCGGTTCGGTGTCGCCGTTGAGACGAGAGCGGATCGTCAAGCGGGGAGCGTCGCGGACGTGGTGGTCGCGGTCCCAGATGATGACCTGCTGCGTCATCTCCTCAGCGAGCTGCTCGGCGGCCGGTCCGTAGGCGTGGATGACCCACTCCCACGTCGAGGCGGTGGTCTGCTGGAGCAGCAGGCGGGCGAGGGACCCGTCTCGGACCACGGCAGCTGCGTCCCAGCCCTTTGGGCGCTCGACGATCCCCGTGTCGAGTTCCGGGTCGACGGCCAGGCGGCAGAAGCCGTCCATGGTGGTGGCGAGCCACAGCATGAGCTTGTCGAAGGAGGTGTTGCCGGGCAGCGTGACGCCGGTCCGACGTTCGAGACGCGGCGCCTTAAGCGCCTGGGTGAGCAGCTCTGCGTCCGCTGTGCCGCCCTCGGGGAAGCGCACGCGGATCTCCCCGCTCCGTAGGGACACGACGTCTTCCACCCGGGCCCCGGCTCCCTGCATGGGGACGAAGCCGCACACCGTGTAGGAGCGGCTGACCAGCTCGTCGCCGCGCTTCTCGAAGGCGATGGCCCAGCTGTATCCGTGGATCCTCAGCGGGACCACCAGACGGCCGCCCTCGACGAGCGGAGTGATCCAGGTGGGAGGGATGTCGAGGGCCTGGACGGTCACGAGGATCGCGTCGAGGGAGCCTTCGTCGGTGAGGCCGGGAGCGCCGTGCTCGCCGTCTCCCAGTACGACGTGCACCCGGTCGTAACCCGCGGCGGGCAGGAATCGCGCGGTGCGCTCGACGACGTACGGGTCGATGTCCAGTGTGGTGACCTGCCCGTTGGGGCCAACGAGTTCCTGCATGAGTGCGGCGTTGGGGCCGTTGGATCCGATCTCCAGCGCGCTCTGGCCGGGGCCGAGTGCGGCCTCGCGGAGCATGACGGCCTGCAGCCAGGGCGCCGAGACTGTGCTGGTGGCCCGGCCGTTGCCGTCGCACTTGGTGGTGACGGTCGCGTCGGCTGCGGCGTACACGGTCTCCAGTGGGATGCCGGGGAGGAAGAGGTGGCGACGCACACGCCGGAAGGCAGTCTCGACGGAGGCGTCGTCGATGTAGCCCTGGTCGATCAGCTGGTCGGTCATCTTCTGGCGCAGCCGGTGGCTCTCGCGCGCCTGCTCGGGGTCCTCGGGTGGGGCGGGCTGGAGGACGCGGTTGCGGTGCACGGGCGGCAGCCCTTTGAGGAGACCGGGCCAGACGCAGTCCAGTACGTGCGCGGACGGCGTGAACAGCGCGCCCGTGAGCGCGGGGAGGTCGCTGGGCCAATGCCATTCCCAACGGTGGAACAGGTCGGGTTCGGTCACGGTGGGCATGCCGTGGTGAGCTGTGACGCGGACGGCGGCGGTCAGCCGCGGGACGTCGTGGGTGGTGTCCATCAGGACGGCGAGCACCTGCGCGTCGTCCACCGAGGCTTCGAGTCCGGTCTCCTCGGCCAGCTCGCGGACGGCCGCCTGCTCGAAGGATTCACCGGGGGTTGGCTTGCCGCCGGGCAACTCCCAGACCCCGCGTACGGATCGGCCCAGCAGCACGCGGCCCTGCTCGTCGGTGACCACGACACCCGCGCCGATGAGGCCCTGGGGTGCGGGGCGTCGCTTGTCGGCGAAGGACACCGGACCGGCTGCAGGCTCTCGGAGCACCAGCACGGCCATGCCGTCGGCGTCGAACCGCTCCGCCGCGGCCCATCCGGCCGTGGCCAGGGCGATCTCGTCTTCGTCGAGGGCGATGTCACGCCGGTCCGTGGGGACGGCGTCCGCGAGCGAGGTGATGATGCAGACCGCTCCGCCGGGGCGCAGCTGCTCACCAAGACGGTTGAGGAGCCAGGTGCGGTTGTGTAGGAATGCGTAGCTCAGCCGGAGAGTGATCAGGTCGTACGCGTCATGGGGCAGGGCGGCGAGGTCGTCGTGTTCGATGTCGTGGCGCAGGAAGCGTACGTCGGCGTCGTCCGGGGCCTGCGCGGCGGCGAGTTCGATGGCTGACTCTGCGTAGTCGACGGCGTCAACCGCGTACCCCATCTCGTTGAGGTAGAGGGCGAGTTCGCCCAGGCCGCAGCCCACGTCCAGGGCGACGGCGGGGCCGGCGGGGCGAAGGGCGGTATCCAGGACGGCGCGTTCGGAGTCGGTCAGGGCCCGGAACGTCTCGCCGCGGGCGTAGTGGTCGTGCCATTCGGCCTGTTGCGTGTATCCCACTGAGGCTGCTCCTTGTGGTCGAAGAGGGGGAGGGTCAGGCGTTGCGGGCGGGCGGACTCAGAGGTCGCGCCGGGGCAGGCCGGCGAGTCCGGTGTCGCGCATGATGAAGTCGACGGTGCCTTCGAGTGGACTGCCGGTGCCGATGACGGTCTCGACTTTTCCGGGCAGCAGGTCCCGTTCGCGATACCAGTCGCGCAGCTCCTTCTCGGTGACCTGTGCGAGGTACTCGGGATCCTGTTTGGTCGCATGACGTGCCAGGGTCTCGGCGAGAGGGATGTCGAGGTAGTAGCAACACGTGGTGCCGCGGTGGTCGTCTGCGAGGGCCTCCAGCATCTGCCCGTAGCGGTCGGCGTACAGGATGCCTTCGACGACTACGTGATAGCCCGCGTCGAGCGCGTAGCGCGCCACCGTGGAGATCAGACCGATGTTGGAGGCACCGGGCCGGTCTCTCTCGCGGAGCACGACGCGGCGGAGATTGTCCTGCCCGACCAGCGCCAAGCCGCGGCCGAATCGATCACGGATCCCTGCTGCCACCGAGGACTTGCCCGAGGCGGAGTTCCCCCGGATCACGATCAGGCGGGTCTCTTCGCTTCCCACGATCACCCCGGGCACCCTACTGACGGCCAAGGGCATCGAGGCCCTCAGCCAGTCCTGCCAGAAGAGGGGAGTCGGTCTGCGGCATCAGCCGCAATCGGGTCGGGCCGTCCACGGGGTGGGCGATGGGGTCGTCGGGCTGCTGGAAGTGGATGGCGAAGTGCCGTCCGGCGCGCAGGGTCTCCAGCCCGGCGTGTGCGTAGGCGACCATGCCTGAGGGGAGGCGGTCCAAGGGGTACCAGGCCATCCCACTGCACAGATGGGGCTCGCGGATCTGCGGCTCACCCTCCCAAGAGCGGACGACACCGACGATGCCCATGCGGACGGAGCCTTGAGGGCTGCGGTGATGGACGGTCGCGGCGATCTGGACATCCTGGGGGGCGACTACGACGCCGGTTTCCTCGGCGACCTCGCGGACGAGGGCCTCGACGACGTCCTCGTGGCTCCCGTCGACGTGGCCCGAGGGCATGTGCCACAGGCCCGAGGCATAGACATTCCCGGCCCGGCGGGTGAGCAGCACCTCCCACCCGGTCGTGCCGGGACGTACCAGGGCCGCGTGCACGTCGATGGGCGCGGCGAAGCGCTTGCTGGCCGCCGGTCCGGGATGCGGTGGCGCGGGGGCAAGGCCGCGGTGCTGTCTGAGGACGGCGGCGGTGCCCGGGTCCGTCAGGAGCCGACCGGTCATCTCGGGGGCGGCCCAGTGGCACATGACGCCCTCGGTGAGCGGCAGGGCGGAAGCGTCGCCGTCCCAGTGGCCGAGGAACACCTGGACCGCTTCCTCGGTGCCGTCGGGCGCGGTGCGCGTGGAGATGGTGAACGGCGCCAGGTCCTGGAGGGCCAGTCCGATCTCCTGGTCGAGTTCTCGGGTGATGGTCTCGTGCAGCGGCTCGTTGCCTTCGCGTTGGCCACCGATCAGGGACCACATGCCGGGGCAAGCGACGATGCCGGGCTTGTTGTCGCGCAGATGCAGCAGGTAATGGCCGGCACTGTTGACGATCAACGCTGCCGCTTGGGTGGGCTCGGGGACGTGTGGGGGCATGACGATTACCGCCTTGGAGTGATTAGTGGCAATAAAGGCCGGAAGGCAGGGTGTGCGTTGTTCTTCACGTCGTTGCCTCCCCGGTGGTGGGTGTGAGGCCGGGGGAGGAGTGGGGCATCGCGGTGAGTCTGCGTACGGGGGACCGCAGGAGCAGGACCGGTGGCGCAGTCAGGAAGAGGGTGCCGACGAGGAGGGCCCACCACACTCCGTACAGGGAGCCGATGGCGCCGGTGACGGCGGCGGCCAGCGGCCGGGAACCGGCGGTGAGCCAGGTACTCACTGCCTGCATCCGGGCCTGCATGTGCTCGTCGGTGATGACCTGCCGGATCGACCGCTGCGTGGTGCCGACCGCGCTCGCGCAGAAGAGCTGGACGACGAGCGCGGCTGCGATCATGAGCTGCCAGCCCAGGCCGGGTGCGGCCAGGAGCAGCGGGAGCTGGGTGAGGGGGAGCAGGACCAGGGCCGTGAGCATCATCGAGCCGGGCCCGACCCCGCGGGTCAGGCGGGGAGCGAGGAGCGCCCCGGCGAAGCTGCCGCAGGCGGCCACCGCCATCACGACGCCGAAGGCAGTGGAGCCGAAGCGCAGTTCGCGCAGCAGGTACAGGGCCCAGACGGTGTTCATGATGCCCAGGGCGAAGCTGATCACCGCGTTGGTGAGCGTGAGCGTGCGCAGCGTGGGGTCGGCGAACACGTACCGCAGGCCCTCGCGGATGTCGGCGAGCTGCTGCCCCCGCCGCCGGTCGGGCGGCGGCTCCGCGATGGGGATGCGGGCGATGCACCACGCGCTGACCGCGAAGGACAGAGCGTCGGCCATCACCGCGCGGGCGGCACCCAGCAGGCCGACGAGGAACGCGCCCAGGGTGCTGCCGGCGGTGGCCGCCAGGGAGAACACGGCTCCGATCCGGCTGTTGCCCTTCTGGATCAAGGAGCGGTCCAGCAGGCTCGGCAGGTAGCTGATGGCCGCCGCGTCGTGCACGACTGCGGCAGTGGCCTGGAGGAAGGCGACGCCCATCAACTGGTACAGGCTCAGCGTGCCGCAGGCCGCGGACAGGGGCAGGGTCGCCAGGACCGCGACGCACACCAGGTCCCCGCCGATCATCAGGGGACGCTTGCGGCGGCGGTCGGCCAGGGCACCTGCGTGGAGCGCGAACAGGACGTTGGGCAGCTGGGCGAGGAACGTGAGCAGGGCGACCTCGCCGGTGGTCGCATGGAGTTCGACGACGGCCAGGTAGGGGAGGGCCACGCTGCTCACCGAGCTACCGGCCACGCTGGTGGCCTCCCCGAACAGGTAGAGGCGGAAGAGCCGATGCCGCCACAGGTTGGCGCCCTGCTCGACGGCGCCGGGCGGCTGTCCGCCGGAGAGCTGCGGCCGATCACACGGGGGCGTCATGTGCCACCCCCGGCGCTGACGTCGCCGCGCGCCTCCAACTCAGGCGTGGCGGCGAGGTAGCCCGCGGCCTGCAGGGTGAACATCGAGGCGTACTCCCCGCCCAGCTCCATGAGTTCGCGGTGCGTACCGGATTCGATGATCCGGCCCTGGTCGAAGACGTAGATCATGTGGCAGTCGACGACGGACGCCAGGCGGTGCGAGATCAGCACGGTGATCCGGTCGGCACGGTGCTCGCCCCGCAGCACCGCCTGGTACACCGCATGCTCGGCCCTGGGGTCCATGCTGGCCGTCGGCTCGTCCAACAGCAGTACAGGGGCCTGCTTGTACAGGCCGCGGCCGACCGCGACCTTTGCCCACTGGCCGGCCGACAGCTCCTGCCCGTCACGGAACCGCTTGGAGAGCACCGCCCGCCAGGTGTTCGGCAGCGAGGCGATGACGGGCTCGGCACCCGAGGCCCGCGCGGCAGCCAGGGCCTGTTGCGGGTCCGCCTCGGTCAGCGTCCCGCGGGAGACGGTGATGTTCGCCAGCGCCGGGAAGGGGAAATGGACCGGATCCTGCAGCACCGTGGCGACCCGGGACTGCACGGACTCGCTGTCCATGTCCAACACGTCGACGCCGTCCCAGGAGATGGACCCTGCGCTGGGGTCGTGCAGACCCGCGATCAGACGCGATGCGGTGCTCTTGCCGGAGCCGTTGACGCCGACGAAGGCGACCGTGGTCCCTGTCCTGAGCGTCATCGACACCCCGTCCAGCGCGGGGGTATCCGAGCCCGGGTAGGTGTAGGAGACGTCGCGGAGCTGGATCTCCTTGACGGCGGCCGGTGCCTTCACGCCGGTGCGCCGGGGCAGCAGCTTGCGGCACTTGTCCTGGAAGCGCAGCAAGTCGTCGACCCACATGGCGTGTTCATAGACGAGGTGGGCGATCTGGACGGTCGAGGTCATCGAGGAGCGGCTGTTCTGGATGGCCAGCACCGCGCCCGCGCCGGCGGCGAGCGGCAGCCATTCGTTGAGCAGCATGGCGCACAGCGCGACGTAGGTGATGCCGGTGCCGATCCCGCCCACTGCCCGCCCGATCAGGGACAGCCGGGCGGAGCTGAGGCCGAGCCGGGTGTCCTCGGCCGCGATGTGCTCGGACAGGCGGCGGTGCTCGGCCAGCAGCGCGCGCTGCGCGGTGTCGGAGCGCAGTTCGGCGGCTGAGTCCCGGTCCAGCAGCAGCCAGGAGAAGACGTTCACCCGGCGCTGCAGCGCGTTCCATCGCCGGAAGCTGTGGAACCGGGCGCGGGCCGCAGAGATGGCGGCGGCCCCGACCGGCACCACGGACAGCGGCAGCAGCGCGATCAACACCGGGTGGAGGACGGTGATGACGCCGGCCGTGCCCACCAGGCCCAGGAGGGAAGAGGCCAGGGAGATGATCTGGCCGACGATCTGCCGGGCATAGAACAGGCCCCTATCGCGGGCCCGGTAAGCCTCGTCGTGCCAGTCGGCGTTGTCCACCACCTCCAGGCGGACGTGCGCGGTCAGCTCCAGGAACTCCCGCTCCAGCGCGGTACGGATCTTCGGCGTCAGCCGGGCCTGAGCCGCCGAGACGCCGTACTCCAAGAACCCCCGCAGTGACAGCACCACGACCACGACCACGAGCTGTGGCGCGGCAGCCCGGATCCGATCCGGGGTGGGCCCCTCGCCCACGACATGCTGGACCACCCCCACGGTCGCCATCAGGCCGAAGGCGAGCATGGCCGCCGAGCCCAGCTGCATCACGACCAGCCGCACGGTCGCCCACCGGTCGGTCGACCAGGCCAGACGGCCGACCTGGCGCACGATCCGCGGCAGCCGCCCCAGGATCTGCCCGACGCTGGCACTGGCCGCCGCACCGTCGTACACCGACCAGTACGCCTCCTTCAGGTCGTCGGTGATGTCGCCGTCGATGTCCGTTTCGAGGGCAGAAGGCGGCAGGCCGAGGGTCTGCTCGCGGGGACGCGGCACTGCGCTCGGCGCATCGTCAGCGGGGCTCGAGCTGACTGCGTCACTCATGCGCGCTCCCCGGCCGGTGACGGGATCTGCGCCGGGGCGTCGTGCGGCAGCGTCCACTCCAAGGCGGCGCGGCCGGTGCCGGAGGTGACGTGCTGGGTGCTGTCAGCGGCGATGTCCAGGCGGTACGAAGACGGCTTGCCCGCGGCCACCCAGCGGGCGTGCACCTCCTCGACCTGGTCCCAGATGGGCCGCTCGCCCACGGACGCGGCGATCCATCCGCCGCCAGGGGCCGGGCGGACGACGACCCACGAGTCCTCGTCGGGGGCGACGAGCGTCAAGTGCTCCGCCTTGTAGTCCCGCACCAGCCCCGGGGCCAGGTAATCCAGCGCGAGCCACATCCCGTGCCCGGTCTTCGCCGGCGGCGCCAGCGTCGTGCTCCGGCGCTGGCCGGGCTCGGCCGCGATCCGCTGTCGATGGCCCAGCACGCTGAGCCAGTTCAGCCCGTGTGCAGGGCGGTGGCCGTTGCCCACCGCACGCAGCGTGCCCTCGATCCGGCCTTTCTTGGTCCGCTCCACGATGGCCCGGCCGGGCCAGCTGGGCGACCGCGTCGTGATCGTGGTCAAGAGGCGTCCGTCACGGGCGAGTTGGTCCACCCATGAGAGCGGAACGCTCTCCACGGCGAAGCCGGACAGGATCCGCTCGTACGGTGCGTTCGCGGGGCATCCGCCGTATCCGTCTCCGGTGAGGATGTGGGGGCGGTAGCCGAGCAGCGCGAGCCGCTCTCGCAGGGCGTCGGTCAGGTGCGGGTCGCGGTCGAGGAGGGTTACCCGGTCCGGGCCGCAGATGCCGCAGGCCACCGCCCCGGTGACGCCGGAGCCGCTGCCGAGATCGAGGTACGACCGGCCGTGCTCCAGGCCCAGCTCGGCGAGCATCTCCGCGGACATGCTCATTGTGCTGGACATGGAGGTGATCCGGCCCCCGGTCACCATGCCGCGCCGCTGTTGGTCAAGGCGCTCACCGTCGTGCTGGATGCGGATGCTGTCGCCGCCGTGGAGCACCTTGATCCACTCGGCCTGGTCCTCGGGGTGGGAGCCATCCAGCAGCTGCCACACACCCGGTTCGACGTCGTCCGCGACGCGCCGTACGTAGGCGCGGGGGACGAGCAGGTCCAGGCGCAGCGCGAGCAGGGCTTCGCGGATGACCGGGTCGAGCGGCCCCCTGGCTTCCAGTCGGGCGACCATCTCCCGGCGGGCAGCCGTGGCCTGGGGACCGTGCTCGGGAGCAGGAAGGGGAGGAGGCGTTCCGTCGTGACGGGCGGCAGGAGCGGGCTGGTGCATGGCGGGCCTCCAGGGGATGTAGGCGGTGAGGGGGCGGTCGGGGCGGTCGGGGCGTTTGGGGAGGTTGGTCAGGTCAGGACTCCTTCGCCGCCGGATCGGGGCCATGGGGGAGTGCTGCGGGCTGGGGGCGCCAGCCGAGTTCGGTCAGCGGGGTGCCGGCGGCGATTCCTTCGAGGGCGGCCTTGGTGTAAGGGACGATCGGCTCCGGCAGGGCGCTCATGGGCCACCAGGCCCATTGGCTGCACTTGTCCGGTTCCATCAAGCGCGGCTCGCCCGTCCAGTGCCGCACCCGTAGGACGAGGCCAAGGCGGGGCTGCGTGCTGCTGGGGTCCAGGAGGTGCACGGTGTGCACCAAGTCCAGGTGCTCGGGTTCGAGTGGGATCCCCAGTTCTTCTTGGCTCTCGCGCACGGCGCATTGAGAGACGGACTCGAACTCACAGTGTCCGGCGGGGAAGTGCCAGGTGTCTGGTGCGTAGTCGGATTGTGGGGCGCGAAGTCCGAGCAGCACCGAGTGTTGTCCCTGTTCAATGCGCTCGAAGAGCAGGTGGACACCGATGATGTTCAAGGTGTGGGCCACGGGATCTCCCTCACGGTCGGGAACGGGAAGATGGGGTCAAGTGGTCGGTGAAGCACCGTGCGTTGGGCTCGCCGGCTTCGTCCGCACGGGTGCGTTCTGCCGCAGCCACCGGTCGACGACGGCCCGCAAGTACGGCGGCATGCGGTAGCTGTTCAGCTCTTGTGGAGGCACGAACCGCAGCTGACGGCCCTCGCCCAGCACCAGGTCCTCCGGGGCGCTGTCGCACGGCACGGCGAAGACGCTGATCAGCTGTTGCGAGCCGCTGAGGTCCCACACGCGTTCCACCAGGCGCGGCTCGCTGACCCGCAGCTTGGCTTCCTCCCATAGCTCGCGGATCACGGCCTCATCGGGGAACTCCGCGTCCTCCAACGCGCCTCCGAGCAGCGACCAGTACCCCGGCCAGCAGGGAGCCTGCTCGTCGCGCTCGTGCAGCAACAGCTCGCCGCTGTCCGGCCGGTACACGATGGCCACCGCGCCCTCGGCCAGCGCGCGGCCGTTGACCAGCTCCAACGCACCCCCGCCGACGGCACGCACCGCCAGGCAGGACCGGATACGGTCAGCAATACCGTCCGGCAGCAGGCCGGACAGGTCCTCGTCGGTGTCCGCCAGGCGCCATTGCGCCAGTTCGTGCTCCGGCAGCCGGATCGACGCCAGCTGCCGCGCGGACAGCACACCGCCGTCGTAGACGTGGACGACCTCGGCCGGGCGCTGTGGCCGCCGGACCCAGTCGGTGGCCAGCAGCGGCCCCACGGGCACGCTGATCCCCAGCTCCTCACGGACTTCGCGCACGGCAGCCTGCCGCGGTGTCTCGTCGACATCGCAGTCGATCGCGCCGCCGGGCAACAGCCAGAGCCCGTCACGGCGGTAGACGGGGCGCACGATCAGGACCCGGCCGTCGGCATCTGTGAACAACACCGCCGACGCGGTCAGCGCCTTCGGCCGCACCGCGAGATGATCAGCCGCCGCCAGGCCGCCGCCCTGCTCCAGGCGCGCCCGTTCCGCAGGCTCCAGCCCGACCGGCGACCCGCGGTGGGGAACGCCTTCCTCCAGGTGCGCGAAGCTCCCGCCGCGCAGGGCCTGCACACCGGCGAGCACGCGGCGCCCGACACGCTCAGGGAGCCGCTCGGCCGCCTCGCCCGGGAAGAGCCAGTGCGCTGCGCTGATCTCCCCGTCGGAGAAGTGGAGACCGGCGATCTGCTCCTCGGTGAGCGGTCCGACATGGAACACGTGCAAGATCACGGTGCGGCCGTAGCGGTCCGCGGGCACATGGTCGACCGCCAGTAGCCGCCCCACCGGGACGTTCTCCAGGCCCAGTTCCTCCGCGATCTCCCGGGCGGCGCCCTGCCGGGGGGACTCATGGGCCAGGACCATGCCGCCGGGCAGCCCGAAGTAGATCCCGTCATCGTGATCGTACGGGTGCTCCACCACCAGGACTCGACCCAGTTGGTCGACGACGAGGGCGGTCGCGGACACCAGGGGCGCCGGCAACAACGCGTAGTGATCACGCTGGCTGGTCTCCACCGGCCTGCCGTCACGCAGATGCGCGGTGCCCGCCCCGCCTTCGGCATCCAGCGCGGCCTGCACTCTTCGCCGCAGCAGCTCCGGAAGACGGGGAAGAGCCTCGGCCACGGACAGATACTGCGCCGCGCGCACCTCCTTGGCCTGAAGACGAAACTCCTCGCAGGGCACGGGGCGGTCGAGGTGGACTGCGTAGATGGAGGCCATCAGGGTGCGGCCGTAGACGTCCTGGGGGACCGTGTCCAGGGCCAGGAGCCGACCCACATGCGCGGGGAGCGGACCCAGCTCCTCACGGAGTTCGCGCAGCAACCCGTCGACCGGCCCTTCGTCGCCGAGCAGGCCGCCGGGTAGGTCCCAGCCGGGCTTGTAGACCGGGTCGACGATCAGCAGGCGGCCGTCCTCGTCGCGGATCAACGCGTCCACAGCGGCCACGGGGGCGGGGTGCTCTGCCAGGTACCGAGCCAGGTCTGGATCGGCCGGAGGCGGGGAGGTTTCCGGGCGAGGAGTATCGAGGAACTCGCTCATGCCGAGACTCCCTTGCCGGCGATGATGCTGATGTTGGCGCGTGGTGCACCGGTGACGAACTGCCGCAGCAGCTCACGCGTGAACGGGTGGGCATCCGCAGGCGGCTCCCCGGGCTCGACCCACGCCAGTGCGGTGTGCCGGTCCGGCTCGCAGTTGTACGGCTCTCCGGTCCAGGTCTGCGTCGTGAACAGCAGCGCGAGGCGGCGCTGCCCGCTGGGAGCGAGGAGGTGTGCGGTGCAGCTCAACTCAAGGTCTCCGGGCTCGACGCGGACGCCGACCTCCTCGCGGACCTCCCGGCATGCCCCTTCGTCGTACCACTCGTGTTCTTCGAGGTGTCCTCCGACGATGGTGAGCTGACCTTGATACTCCGGTTCGGCTCGGCGAAGCAGCAGGACGCGGCCGTCCTGCCGGTACAGCAGGACCAGGACGTCGACGATGCTCGTGTACGGCGCGGCGGGTGTGGTCATGCCTGCACCCCCAGCCCTGCTCGTGCTCGGTGGACACTTCCGCGTGCGGCGGCGCCCGAGGTGAGGCTGGGACCGCTCAGGGGCCGGGTTCCGGGAGGAAGGAGGGGACGCATAGGTCGTCCGTCAGAGCAGCCCTGTTCGAAGGTTTGCTGGACCCGGGTGCTGTGCGTGCCGTAACGCATGACGCCTCCTCGTTGACGCAAATCTCGGACAGGTGCTCGGACTAACGGCCCTCGGCGAACCACGTTCGGGGGTGATGGGGGCGAATTCTTCGAGTGGATGTGCGGATGTGGTGCTTTGAGGTTGTGCGGACTGGGTTGGGCTCGCGTTCGATCACGCAGATGGGTGTCCGACTCGGAACCGAACACGATCTAGTGATTGCGCGGGCCCCTGTGCGGGAGTGCTGACACAGGGGGCGGGCGGCCCCGGGCGGCTCGGTATGCGTACGGGGCCCTGGGGCAGCTGCCTCCGGGGGGGGGCGACCCGGGGGCGCCATGCCGGACCGCGGGCGAGCGCGCACGAGAGGGCGCGGGGTGCGGGTGTGGGTGGCCACAGCAGGCGTGCGCCGCTCAGCGTTCGGACGTCGTGAGCGCAAGCCCGAGAAGATCTTCCAGACGTTGCACAGTCCACGTCGGGCGCGTGGCATGGAACGTCGCGATGCCGAGGGTGGGCGCTCAGGGAAGATTCTGGGCCTCGGTATTTCCTCCTCGATCGGTACTTGGGGGTCACTTCGAGCTACCGGCATCTGGTCCTATCCTCTTCTCGGCAGGTGTGCCATAGCTGAGCGCGGCGTGCGAATCTCCGCCGTTGCGCCTTCTGCGGCTCTGGACACTTCTTGGCTTGCTCTTCGCGGCGGCGGACAAGGGCCTTGACGAAGGTGTCAATGGCGGATGGATCTGTTTCTCTCCACACTTCAAATGACTGGCAGGCCCAGCGTTCAGCCGCCCTGGGGAAGTGGCCCTCGCTGACGAGTGAGGAGATCATGAAGGCCGCATTCAGCCATGGGGCACCTCTTCCCGGAAGTGCCCAGTCCACCAGGACTGATTGAGTCGCCCCGATCAGTATGTTCTCCCGGTTCATATCGGTGTGTACGAGGTCATCTCCTGCCAGTAGGTGCAGGTTCAGATCGCGTCCCAGGTGAGCCCATCTCTTCTCGATGGGCAGTGATACGGAAGTGTCATGCTCCATTCCAGAAAGGAGCTTGTGTAGCGTCGACGCGATCATGGTCAAATCCGGAGATCCAGGGGCCAGGTCTGCGGGCCTGCCAGCGAATTGCTCGAAGACCAGGACGTTCCATCCACCGGCATCACAGTGGTGAAGTACGCTGGGAGAGATCCCGTGAAGGCTTGGTCCTACGCGTGCCTCATTGTTCTGCGTGAAGACGTTCCTATGGCTACTGGGTAATCCCTTGATGAATACCTTCCCTCCGGGTACACGCAGTGTGGAGGCGAGCTGCGCATTACGTCCTGCGTTGCTGGGGGTGGCGGCACTGACGTACCCCATCAATGCCTCGACGGCCGATCGTGTAGGGGTGGGTAAGTCCTCCCAGTGCATGGGCCGCACGTGAGGGGATTCTTCATTCACCGGTGAAATTCTCCAGGCTCTTGTGGGCGGTTCTTACCGGCCTGCCACAGCAGTTGCCTTGGTGTATTCAGTGGGAGAATTCAATCTCTCTTGCTGTGCGGAACAGCTCGGTGCAGTTGGCCCCCGGCGGGAAGCGCTCAACGACCCGGTGGTGCACATACTGGCGGTGGGCGACCTCGGCCAGCTGGTGGAAGACGTCCATGTCGAGTTGCCGCTGCGAGGCGAAGCACTTCAGGGCCTGGTCCTTTACGGCCAACAGTTCCTGTGTGCCTACGAAGACCTTGGTGGGCTCAAACCCGAGGCTGTATGTGGGGCGGATGTAATAGAGGTTGTTGGCTTCGCGCAGGGCGACCGTGGTGACCTCCTGCGCTGTGATGGCGTGGTCGAGGTGCTGGTCGTGGGGGGAGTGGGTGTACACGAGATCGGGGCGTTCCTCGGCGAAGAGCTGGAACAGGCTGGTGTTGATCTCGACGCGGTGCTCTACGAACTGGGTGTCGGGGATGGCGGAGAAGGTGTACTGGTCGACGCCCAGGATGGCCCCGGCGGCCAAGCACTCCTCGGTGCGTTCCGGTGTGCCGTTCGGTCCGGGTGCTCCGGTGGACAGGCAGTGGACACGGACCCGTGCGCCGGAGAGTGCGTAGGCGCGGATGCGCATGGCCATGGCGATCTCGGCGTCGTCGGGGTGGGCCACTATGACGAGTACGGAGGTCACGGGTGCTCCTCGTGGTGGTTGGCCTTCAGGACGAGGGCGCTGCGCAGGGTGCGGCCGTCCAGGCCCTGCCAGCGGAAGGGTTCGCTCGGGGTGGTCGGCCATTTCAGGTAGTGCAGGCTGCCGAGCGCACGGGTCACGGCACGGTCGCGATAGGCGATCTTGGATGAGGCTCCGCCGTCGAGGTGGTACATGCCGTGCGGATCAAGGCCCGCGGCTTGGCAGAGCGTGGCGGTCTCCTGAGGAGTGGTGCCGCGGAACGTGTCCGATTTGGGAGCGCCGTCGAGGACTTGGAGTACGAGGGTTCGCCCGCGCAGGCCGACCAGGGTGCGGGCATGGCGTGCGTCGCGGAAGGGGGACAGGCCCAGGCAGGCGTCGTAGCCCGGGGTGTGCCCGGCAGCGGCGTCGGCGACGCTGGGCCCCAGGGAGATGCCGGACTGGATCTCGCGCACGTCCCGGCCGGCGATCTGCCGGATCTGAACAGGGGTGCCGCAGGGGACGCGGCGGGCCCATGGGCGCCTTGCCCGCAGGACGAAGTTCCCGGCGAAGAGGTCAGTGCCCCCTCCGGTGCGGACCGCGACCACGCGGTGTCCTGCTCCTGAGGACGGGGCCACCACGTAGTCGATGGCTGCAGAGTCGAGCGGGGTGAGGTTGGAGTCGGGGTCGACGCGGCGCAGGAAGCCGGTGCGGGGGTGGCCGCTGTAGAGGATGCGGCAGTTGGCGGCGCCGAAAACGGTGAGCGCCCCGGGCCGGTGGTCCGCCCCTGGGCGCGCGGTCTTGGAACCGGCCCACTGGTAGAGCCGGTTCTGCAGCGCCAGCGTGCCGGTGGCGTCCATGGTGTCGATCACCGGCTGGCCGCTGCGTACCAGAAGTGCTGGCTTGGTGGCCGTGGGCAGGCTCATGACCTCTCCGCCCCGGCAGCACAAGTCGAGGCAGGGCTCGGCCGGTTGGTAGGAGGGGTCGTCGGAGATGAAGGAGAACGAGCCGGATATGGCCGCGAGTCCGGTGGTGGCCGTCACGAGATCGCGCAGGTGGAAGCCCGCGGCGCAGGAGACCGCCTCGACGTGCACCCGGTCGAGGTCGGCTTTGAGGGTGTAGATATTGGTGAAGCAGCCGCCGCCCAAGTCCACGCTGCTGCTGCGCAGTTGGAGGCCGGGGGCGATCGTGCGGTGGAGTGCGCGAGCCCGTCGGGCGAAGGGGCGTTGATCGTGTGCGAGGGACTGGATGTCGTTCACGCGGTAGCCGTGGGCCCGCAGGGCGGCCACCGCTTCCTGGTCCTGTACGTCCAGCGATGTGACGGTGCGCGGTGTCATGCGGCCGCCTCCCCCGCGCCGGTGGTGCGCACCAGGTCGCGCACGGTGAGCGGGCCGCTGTCCAGCAGACATTGCACGTGCTCGCGATACCGCTCCACCACGGCGGGCGGCTGCACCAGGGGGTAGGGCACCGGGGAGTCGGCCAGCCGGTAGACGATCACTCCGGCCGTGACCGTGGCCATGAGCCGCTCCTGACTCGGCTGAAGGGGCTGGTCGCCGAGGTAGCCCTTGAACAGGGCCGGGACCAGGACGTGCAGGTGGTGTGGTCGCTCCAGGTGGTGGATGAGCAGGTGTGCCAGGAAGAAGCCGACGTCGTACAGCGGCCAGCCACGGTGGACGTTATCGAGGTCGCACAGGGCCACGCCGCCGGCGGCCAGGCTGAGGTTCTTGGGGGACAGGTCACCGAGGACCAGCTGCCGGTCCGGCTGGGCAGCCATCTCCTCGCACGCCGCATCGAGCGCCGCGTGGCGTTGGGAGCGCAGACAGAAGTCGACGGCGTACGGCGGGAATTGCTCGTTGCTGGTAGAGCGGTGGGGCGGCCTGGCATCTCGGGTGGCCTGGTGGATGCAGCGCACAGCGCCGCCCAGCCGGGTCATCTCCGCGATGGTGGCGGGGCGTTCGTTCAGGTGATCGTGGTAGTTGCGCCGGTCGGGGAAGACGTCGCTGAGGATCATGGCGTGAGCGCTGGGGTGGAAGGAGAGGACCTGGGGGAAGACGTGCGGGACCGCGGCCCCATAGAGCTCCAGCGCGCGGCGTTCGTCGGCAATGAGAGCCGGGTCGGTGCGCAGCGTCGGGATCCGCGCGAAGCGGCTGCCGCGGATCTTGACGATGACGCTCCCGCCTTCGCCGCTGACTCGGAACACGTGGCTCACATTGCCGCCCGTGACCCGCGTGGTGGCCAGGATCGGACCCGTGTGGCGACGGCAGTCGGCAAGCACATGCGGCAGCTGGGTGTCCAGCAGTGCGGACAGCGTGGGCATCTGGTCGGTCGGGGGAGGGATCACCGCGTGGCCTCCGTCTGGTCCGCGACGGGCGGGGTCGGCGGTGCGAGCGTGGCCTGAAGGTTCAGCGTGGCCTGCGGCAAGGCGCCGGCCCATTGCTGGGCCATCGACTGGTAGGCGCCCGCCATCACGGTGGCGGCCCGGTGGTGGCTGGTGAGCTCGGAGCGCATCTGCTCGCGGCGTCGCAGTCCGTTCAGGTACTCGAGGAACTCAACGGTCGCGCGGCGCCGGGAGGACTGCTGGGTGGGCGTGGCTACGTGGGTGTTCCAGGTGGTGGTCAGTGCCTCATAGCCGAGCCGGGTGTACTCCGTCCACCTGCGCCGCAGGCGGTTGTTGCGGAAGACGTGCACCTCCACGTGGTCCTTGTGGCCCGCCGCGTGCGGGTCCGCTCCGGGGCCGGCCGCGCTCAGGGTCTGCAGCGAGTGGAAGTGCAGGGCCTGGAATGGGCCCTGTTGGATGATGTGGGTCTCCTGCCGCACCCGGCCGTTGCCCGTGTAGAGACTGGAGGCAGGAGCCAGGTTTCCGCGCTGGGAGAAGCCGTTGTGGACCAGGTTGATGCTGGCGAGGGTCATGGTGCGTCCGCGACTCTTGAAGGCCAGGGATATGAATGCGTCCACCTCCCCGAACCGGTGGGTTGCCGCGCGCAGTTCGTCCGGGGTGTACCGGTTGTAGGCGGCGAAGCCGGGGAAGAGCCGTTCGTGGTCGCTGACGTTGAGCTGCGCCATGAAGTCGCCGGGCCGGGTGACCTGGGCGTGGATGGTCACGGTGTCGAGTTCCTTGCCGCTGCGCTCCGCGCCGCCCATCAGCCACGGCACGATGTCAAAGAAGTGGTAGCCGGAGTGGGCGGCTTTGCCGTAGCCCTGGTCGAAGCCGTGATACGAGCAATCGACCAGCTCGTGGGGCAGGCGCCACTGTCCGTCGCTGTGGAACGACTGGACGGAGGTGACCGGGCAGTTGGTCTCGTCGGCGATCTCCTCAATGAGCTGCCGCATCCGCCAGAACGCCGGGTGGTAGCGGCGCTGCGACTGCACGCTCACCAGGAGGTGGGGGCGGCGCCGGCGGGCCTGCTGGTAGCGGGCCAGGATGGCGTCGAAGTCGGTGAGGATGGCTGCCGCCTGCGTGGGGTCGGTGGAGGCGTGGGGGTGCACGCTCAGCGGCTTGTCCAGGAACACGCTCAGGCCCCGCTCCAGCGCCCAGCGGACGTAGACCATGTGGTGGGCGGGCTCGGTGGACACGATGACGGCGTCGATGCTGCGGTGTTCCACCAGCGCATCCAGGGTCCGGCGCACCGGTGGGGGAAGGGTCCGCCGGCGCGCGTCGAAGGGCTCGATGAGCGTCACCGGCAGCGTGCGGGGGCCGTCGTCGGCGTCGTAGGGCAGCAGGACATCCATCGCCCCGAGGATGTCCACGCCGTAGATCGTGCCGACGAGACCGGCGGCCTGCCCGGCCGCCAGCGCCGGCAGGTGGGACCTGCGGGCGTGGAGCCCGACACCGATCACCAGGATGTTCGTCACGGTGTCCTCACGTCCTCGCACGCGGCCGTCAGGTGGTTGACGGGGCTCACCGGCGCTCCGTCCCGGTCAGGCCCCGCCGGTGCAGCTCGGGCAGGACGCCTTCGCCGACCATGTACGCCTCTTCCAGGTGCGGGAACCCGGAGAGGATGAACTCCTCGAGCCCCAGGCCGGCGTACTCGGCGATGCGGTCGGCGACGTCGCTGTGGCTGCCGACCAGGGCGGTGGCCGCGCCGCCGCGCAGCAGCCCCACCCCGGCCCAGAGACCGGGGTAGACCTCCAGGTCGGCGGCCTTCCCACTGGTCCTGAACCGTTCGAGCAGGGCGCTCATCCGGGCTTGGCCGGTGGATTGGCTGGCTGCGAGGATGCGCTGGACGCGGTCGATGTGGGCCGGGTCGATGCCCTTGATGAGCCGCTCGGCCTCCGCCCATGCCTGGTCGGAGGTGTCCCGGGTCACGACGTGGAAGCGGATTCCGAACCGTAGCTGTCGGCCGTGCTCTCGGGCGAGCCCGCGGATCCAGGTGATCTTCTCCGCGACCTGCGGGGCAGGCTCGCCCCAGGTGAGGTAGGTGTCCGCGTGGCGGGCCGCGACCGGACCCGCCTGCTGGGAGGAGCCGCCGAAGTACAGGCGTGGCAGCGGGGCGGGCGGAGCCAAGACGGTCGCACCGCGCACGTCGTAGTGCTCGCCCGTGAAGTCGAACGGCGTCCCGCTCCACGCGCCCCGCAGCACGGTCAGGAACTCGTCCGTGCGGGCGTAGCGCTGCGCTTTGTCCAGGTGGTCGCCGAAACGGGCTTGCTCGTCCTGCTCGCCCCCGGTCACCACGTTGAGGAGCAGTCGCCCTTGGGACAGGCGCTGGAAGGTGCTTGCCTGTTGGGCGGCCAGGGTCGGGCAGAGCGTGTTGGGTCGAAAGGCGACCAGGAACTTCAGTCGCTCGGTCTCCTGTGCGAGCGCGGCGCAGGTCAGCCAGGCGTCCTCGCACCAAGTGCCGGTCGGGGTGAGCACCGCATCGAAGCCCGCCTGTTCGGCGGCCTGGGCGATCTGCGTCAGATAGCCGATCGTTGGCGCGCGGAACCGGTCCGCGGTGGGGCGGGGCGATTCGGCGGCTTCGGCCTGCGGACCGTGTGTTCCTCGGGTGCCGACGGTCAGGGACCGGCCGTCGCTGGCGGTGGGAAGAAACCAGTGAACCTGCATGGCGCACTCCAGAAGAGTCGTGGGGGGAGGTCAGTCGGAGACGAAGTCGCCACTTGCGCGCACCCGCAGCCGTCGGTACACGGCGGCATCGAGGTCGACCGTGCCGGCCTGTCTCGCGTGGTGGGCGCGCTGTGTGCTGGCCTGTCCGGGCAGGCGCACCGTGCCGTCGTCGCGCAGGGCGGCGCCCTTGATCGCCTCGGCGAGCTTGGTGTTGCTCTGGGCCGATCCGTCGACCTGCCCGCCGAACGACGGGTCGAGGGCGATGAAGGTGTAGCCCGTGCTCCAGGTGTCGGCCACCTCGCAGCCCATGGGGAAGGCGAAGAGCGATCCGGTGAGGATCTGCACGAGCAGCGAGATCGCGAAGCCGCGGTGCTCTCCGAAGACCACCGCCGAGCGCGCGCTGTCGGGATCCTCGGTCAGGTGCCCGTGCTCATCGGCGAAGCAGCCGCGCGGCAGCGAGCCGTTGCTGCGCCGGGCCTCCCAGAGGACGCCCATGGGCGCCAGGGTGGTGGACATGTCCGCGACGATGGGCTCATCGAGGGTGGGGGCCGCGAAGCTGAGCGGGTTCACGCCGAGCAAGGGGGTCCGGCCGCCGCGCGGCGTCGCCTCGGCCCGCGAGGTGTTCATGGCGATGCCGATGAGGCCGTGCTCGGCGATACGCTCGCTCCACTGCGCGAGAATCCCGTATCGCTGCGTGTTGATCATCCCGACGATCCCGGCGCCCAGGGCCTTCGCCTTGCCCACGGCGACATCGACCGCGTAGGCCGCGCTGATCGGCCCGATCTCGCGGCAGGCGTCGACGACCGCCAATGCTCCGTACTCCCGCACGATCCGCGGGCATCCCTCGCGCTGGGAGAAGAACTGGGCCTCGAAGCAGAACTTGGCTACCCCGTGCGCGGCGCGACCGCGCAGCTCGCCGGTCAGGTAGTGGTCGACGACGAAGTCGGCCTTGTCTGGGGGAACGGCGGCTGCCTGGCAGACGGCGAGCATGAGCTCGCGCAGCGACTCGATCGCCACCTTCACCGCCAGCCTCCCTTCGCCACCTGGCCGAGAGGGAGGTCGATCGCGGGGGCGATCGAGGGAGGAGACGGGGTCGGAGGGGCCAAAGGCCGGTCTTCGCGAAGGCGCGGGACCAGCGCACCCCGGTGCGCTGCTGGGCGTAAGGCTCCTCGCCGGTGGCGAGGCAGGCCGTGCTGCGGGGGCATAGTGCCCTCCTGCCGTGATGAGGGTGAACGCCGTGATGGGGGGGAACGGGGTGAGGCGCGCCGCCGGACGCGTACGGAGGCCACTGCCGGCACGTTGAGCGCGTAGGGGTCAGGCCCCGGCCGCTGGTGCCGGGACTGAGTAAGGCCGTGTGGCTACTGGTACTCGTGTGCCATGCGCGTGAGGATGAGCTTGCCGCGCTCGACGAGGTCGGGGCGGTGCTTGGCGAGGCCGGAGTGCAGGTAGGACACGCCGAGCCGCGTCGTTAGCAGGCGCAGCACCCGCTCCTCGGTGGCCGACAGCGCACGGCCGTAGCCGGCGAGGTAGGCCGCCTTCAGGTCGGGGCGCGGAACCCAGAGGGCGCCGCACAGCCACACGAATTCCTCGACCGCGATGCCGTGCTGGGACATCGCGAAATCGATCAGGCCATGCCCGTGCCCACCATGGTCCGGCTGGGGATCCCACAGCCAGTTGCGGGTGGAGTAGTCCCCGTGGCGGTACACCACGGCCAGGCCCTCGGCCAGCTCCGGCAGCTCCCCGCAGACCGCGCGGACCAGGGAGCGCTGCGCGGTGTCCAGGTGCGCGCCGGTGCTCTCCAGACAGGCAGCGGCCTCGCTCGCCTGCGCCTTCATGGATGCGCGGATGGCCTCACGGTCTTGGGGCGGGGCTGGATCGGAGTGGTCGTGCCAGCGCCGAAGCACATTGCCGGCGAGGTGGTGCACGTGCCGCTCGACGGCGGGGGCCAGGGGCAGACCGCGCACGACGCGGCCCGGCAGCGGCGAACTCATGATCGCCTGCAGGCCAGGGTCCGCGGCAAGAAGGCGCGGCGCCTCGTGAGGGGCGAGGACCCGCGCGGCGTACGCGTAGCCGGTGACCTCGCGCTCGTAGTCCGTGACGCTCGGACTGAGCTTGACGAACGCGGCCGTCCCGCCTGCGGGCACCCGCCAGACCCTGGAGTCTCCCCGGGCCCAGGACACGTCCTGGGCCCCGTCCAGGTCGGCCCCCGGCAGGTGATCGGTGACCCAGCGTCGCAGGTCAGAGGGGATAGGGGCGTCCTGGGGCACGAGGGGGTTCTCTCCGAATCGCGGGCGGGCGGCTAGAGCCCGTGCCTTGAGGGTACTCACCTGAGCCCGGCCGTTGCCGCTCCTTGGGCAGCGCCCGCGGGCCGTGTGTATCAGAGACCGGCCCGCCGTCAGCTGCGTCGGTGGCGGGCTCGCCGTGATGATCATGCCGTTCCTCTCTTCTTGGCCGGTCCGTTCCCCGACCCTTTGTTGATCAAGGTGGGTACGGGACGATGCGTCGTCCGCAGGCCACCGGGCGCCTGCGGGCGGGGTGATCAGGGTCAGAAGTAGTCCGCCAGCCACGGTTCGCGCTCCGCGGTGGCCATCAGGAGCCGAGCGAGCGGGGCCGGGTCCGCGTCCACTCCGGCCAGGGCGGCGGCGGCCGTGCTGCGGTAGCCCCCGGCGTACCAGACGGCGAACTGGCCTCTGGTCAGGGTGAGTTGCCCCTCACGCGTGGTGGGCGTCAGTTCTCCCTTGCCGCCGGAGATCTGCAGCATGAACCGCTCGGTGCTCTCGCGGTCCTCGGTGACCACCTCGATCGGAAGAGCGAGATCCACCTCGTCCGGCCAGCCGCGCAGCTGCACGGCCTGGCGTACGTCCAGGACGCGCAGCATCCACGGGTGCCAGGACCGTGCCGCCAAGGAGCCGCAGCGGTGCAGATGGTGCAGCAGCATCGGGGCGGGCGGCAGGCCGGTCCGCTGGAAGGCGACGGTGGGGATCCGGCTGTTGTACCGGCCGAGGAAGGCGAACATGGCGGCGGCCACCTCCTGGTCCGCGGCCCAGAAGTCGTACACCACCAGCTGCCGCCCCTCGCTCGGGTGGCGTTCGCCGGCCACGGACAGCACACCGGTCGGCTCCCGGCCGGGCCGGTTGAACCGGTAGGTGGACATCTCCGGGTGATGTTGCTGCTGCCACTGCTCCCACCAGTCCGGCCGCTGCCACGTCCCGTTCCAGGCGGTCGCCAGCTCGTTGTGCAGCGAGCGGACCTGCGCGCTCGCGCCATGGGCGATCTCGAAGCCGGGGTCGTGGAAGCAGCGCTTGAGTTCGTCGGTGGCAACGGTCCAGGAGAACACCGGGGCCGGAGCCTGCCAGCCCAGGTGGCGGACGTAGCCGTTGGAGGCGGTCCACAGCGTCGCCAGGACAGCACCGCGTTCCCGCATGGGTTGTAGCCGCTCAGCGATGAGGCGGCCCGCGAGCTGCTCGCCGCGCTCCTCCGGGGCCACGCACCCGCACGTCATGCTGGCGCAGGGCACCGGACGGCCGCCGAAGTGCTGAGGGATGAGCAGGCCGATTCCCCCGGCGATGACCTTCCCCTCGCGCACCGCGACCCGGCGGTCGGCGTGCGGGCCCAGGAGCATGATGTCTTCCACTGGGTGTCCGTACGCGCGCTGGGCCAGCGCTTCGTACTTCCACCACAGTTCGTCGTCGGCTTCCACGGTGATCAGCGGTCGAGCGGCCATACCCGTGCCCTTCGTCTAGTAGTCGGTTGCTTCGCGCACGGCGTCCGCGTCGACGGGGACGAGGAAGGTGCGCTTGCAGCTGAAGACCCGCTCGTCGCGCTGGTTGTAGCCCTCGACCTGGCAGGTGACGATCCCGTCTCCGGGGCGGCTCTGAGAGCGGCGGGCGGTGAGGATCTTGCTGTGCGCGCGCAGGGTGTCGCCGACGTGCACGGGGTGCTCGAAGCGCACCTCGTCCAAGGCGAGGTTGGCGGAGGTCAGGCCGCTGGTATCGCGGACCGTGAGGCCCAGCACGATGTTCATGGTCAGGAGCCCGCAGACCAGCACGCTGTCGTGGCCGGTCCGCTTGCAGAACTCGACGTCGGAGTGGACCGGCGCCTCGTTCCCGCTCAGCGCGAGGATCTGGACGTGCTCGGTCTCCGTCACGGTCCGGGCCGGCCGGTGCTCAATCACTTCGCCGACGGTGAACTCCTCAAGGCCGCGGCCGACCAGCGCGCGGATCCGGTTCTCGCTGATGCGGCGGTATCCCGGCGGGAGGGCGTCAGTCACAGGGGGCCTCCGAAGATGAAGATGTGGTGACAGTGGTGGGGGTTGGCTCGTCGCCCGCGCGGGCGACGAGGGCGCGGGCGGCAGCCACGACCGGCGGGCCCACCATGCGGCCGTCGACCGTGGTGATTCCTCCGCCCGCGGCGTCAGCGGCGCTGACCACGGCTCGTGCTGCCGCCAGGTCGCACGCATCGGGCCGGAACGCCGCCTCGATGGCCGGGAGTTGCTTGGGGTGTACAGCTACCTTGCCGATGAATCCGAGCTCGACGGCTTCCTCGGTTTCCTGCCGGAGCCGGTCCAGGTCGCCCAGATCGAAAGACGGGCTGTCGATGGCGGGCAGGCCCGCAGCAGCTGCCTGTGCAGCCAGCGCCGATCTCGGATGCCACAGGGCTCTGCTGGTGAGCCCGCAGCCCGCCGTAGCGGCGTAGTCGGCCGCCCCGAACAGCACTCCCGCCAGGTGCGGGGCGCACAGGATGGCCGACAGGTCCTGGACGGCACGCGGTGTCTCGATCAGCGCCCAGATCCCGCACTCGCCTTGGCCGGTGTCCACGAGCTGCGCGACCAGTTCGATGTCGCGCGCAGCCTCGACCTTGGGGAGCAGCAGCACGGCGGGCCACCGCCCGGAGTCGGCCAGCGCCACCAGATCCTTCAAGCCGTCCACCGTGCTCGGCGAGTTCACTCGCACTCCCAGCACGGCCGGACCGCCCTCGCAGCTATGGCGCAGGTAGCCGAGTACGTCCGCACGAGCGGTGTCCTTGCCGACACCGGGAACGGAGTCCTCCAGATCCAGCAGCGCGACATCAGCGCCCGAATTCCTCGATGCCTCGAAGCGCCCGGGAGTCACGCCCGGGGTGACCAACCACGTGCGAGGGGCGAAGCGTGCGGTGGCCGAGGGGCCCGCGATCCGTACACCCGCCGGGGGAGGGCTTGTCATCGTCACTCTCCAGACCGTGGAAGTGGATGGCGCAACAACAACGAGAGCGGTGCAGGCTGGACCGTTGAGCCGCCTCGACAACGTCGCGTGGACGTAGCGGCGGCAACCCCACGCGGCGCCCGGCGTCGGCCTCGGCAGCGCGGTGCTGTCATCGTGAACCGCAAGCGACGCAACGTCGTTGAAGGCTGCACACACCCGCATTGAGAGGCAATCACCCGCAATACCAGTGAGGCCGCAGGGACTGCCGCGCTGCCCTGCTGCTGGGTACGGTGACGGGTAGTCAGCCTCGTATCCGGGGGTGCGCGCATGACCACGATCAGCCGTACGCACCGCCACGCCATCCGGTACGCCGCCGCTGAGATCCGGCAGCGCTGCCGTCTCGAGGAACTCAGCGTCGAGCAGGTGGCCGCCGCGATCCAGGCGGAACTGCCGACGGTGCACCCACTGGAAGCCTGGCGCCTCGCCCTCGGCTGGCAACGGCCTCGTACCATCGCGAGGATCGCTGCGCTCTACCTCTCCCGTGGCCTGCGGCCCCCGGGCCTCTCGGCGTCGATGCTCTGCCGGTGGGAACACGACGCCGATGCCAGGCCGAGCCTGGACTACATCGAGGCACTGTGCACGGTCTACCAGGCCCGACCCGATCAGCTCGGCCTCGACTGGAGCCGCAGTTTCGCGGTGTACCACCCGTCCGCTGGGTACAGTGCCAGCGCAGCAGATGCGTGTGCCCTTCCCGCACCGGAAAAGATGGTGACGATGACCACTGCCGCTGGCCTGCCCGCCGTCCGAGAATCCCTGCAGCTCGCGCTGCTCGCCGCCGGTACGGCGACCAGCAGCGTCGTGGACCAGGCCGACGCGGTGATAGAGCACTACGCCCTGAACTACAGCCGCCATGCCCCGCACGTGCTGTTCGAGGAGGTGTACCGGGCGCGCGGGCTGCTGACCGGCGCCCTGGCTCTCACGCTTGCCGAACCCGTGGCCGCCGGGCTGCGCCGCTCCGCGGGGTGGCTGTCCGCGCTCTTGGGTAACGCGGCGTTTCATCTCGATGACCTGAGCGGCGCACGAGTTCACCTCACGACGGCCGCCACCTGTGCAGAACGCACCGGCGATAGCTACCTGGCGGCATGGGCGTGGGGAGCGCAGGCGATGGTGGCCCGCGCCACTGGCAACCACGAGCGGGCCTTGGCTCACGCCGAGCACGGCCTCGCCCTCGTCTCGAGCGGACTGCCCCGCGCTCAGCTCCAAGCCTGGGCGCAAGTGCCTAGCCTGGCGGCCCTCGGGCGCGCCCAGGAGACCGACCGTGCCCTCGCCGACGCGGCATGTGGACTCGAAGTGCACGCCGAGGGCGCCCCGGGGCGCTTCGGCTTCGACGTAGCGGAGTATCGCCTCCACGAGGCCGAAGCACACCGGGTGTTGGGTCGCACAGACCAGGCGACGGCCGCGGCGGAAACCTCGCTGGCCGCCTGCACTCCCGGCACTCCGGGCTGGGCGGCCGCCTCGCTGGCCCTGGCGCAGGCCGAGGCCCTGGCCCGTCCCGACGATGCAGCCGAGCGTGCCCTTGCCGTCCTGGAACAGAACCCGCCCGCACGGCTGCGCTCGACAGCGCGCGCCCGCCTGACCGACCTGAACGCCAGCCTCACGTCCGTCGACACCACGACCGTGGCGGACCTGCGAGAACGCGTACGGACTCTGCCGCCTGCCATCACCACCCAGGGCACCGCTCTCGCCTAGTGCCGCACTCTGACCATCGACGTACCCAAAGCGGGGAACGCCTAAGACACGAAAGAGGAAGACCCGGTGAACACGCTCTCCGCGAGCCAGGCGATGGCCAACGCCGGCATCGTCCAAGAAGGCGACCCAGTTCTCGTCCGCCCCGCCCGCCCCTTCGAGCTGCCAGCCGAAGCCGACGAGGCCAGGTGCGTCCTGCGCGAGCTCCACGCAGCGGTCGGCCGCGTCCGCCAACTGCACACGTTCGGCAAGGGCATGGGTCTCGCCGCCCCGCAGATCGGCATCGACCGGTCCGCAGCCGTGGTCTTTCCGCCCGAGCCCGGAGCGGAGCCGATCGTGCTGCTGAACGCCACCGTCGCCGAGTCCTCCGAAGAAGAGGACGAACAGTATGAAGGCTGCCTCTCGTTCTTCGACGTACGCGGGCTCGTGCCCCGACCGCTGAGCATCGTCGTAGCCCACAGCGACCTCGACGGATCCACGCGACTGTCCCGCTATTCCCGTGGCACGGCCCGCCTCGCCAACCACGAAGTCGACCACCTGGGCGGCGTCTTGTACCGCGACCGTATGCGCCCCGGTTTGGAGGTGATTCCGGTGGACGAATACCGCGGCACCGGGCAGCGGTGGACGTACGGCTGACCTGGCATCTGGTGCTCGACTCCCGTTCACGGCTAAGTCGCCTCCTGCCCGGGGCAGTTCATGGGCGAGGTGCGATGATCTGCCCGCCGGAGAGCCGCTGGGCTGCTGGCGCCCGGCCCGGGAGGCAGCGGCGTTTTCCCGTCCCGTCCAGGACCGGAGCGAGGTACCGTTTTGGTCACCCATGGGGGGCACCGGCCTTGCTCCTCCGGTTCGTCTGGGGAGCGCGTCGAGCCGCTCGGCCAGCGAGGGACTGGCGTGGCCTACGGGGTCCGCGAGTTCGGGGATGGCCCACGTCGCGCACAGCCACGTCTTCCACGCGTCCACGCCGGAGGGGGTCGCGTCGGCGAGGTCGGGCCAGGGCGGAATCTCGATGTTGGTGCCGACTGCGGCGCGTATCCGCCAAGGGCGCGCACCGGTACCCGAGCCGCTGCCGAGTGGCACTCATCATTGCCTCCTCCATTGCGCGTTGGTAGCCCCGTGGGCGGAGGCGACCTGTCAGAGATCGCCGAAGAACGCGTCCAGAGCGTCCTCTGTGCCGGGTACGTCGACTTCGCGGATAGTCGAGGCCGAGACCGCCCAAGCGCGCGGTGCCCACAGGGGAGCCGCCGGTCGGGGACAGGGCGGATTCCGGGACGGGGCGTTCTTCGGTGTTCATGAGTCCACCTCGGCCAGCCGCCAGATGATGGCCTCGACGATGGAGTGGAGCAGCAGGGGCGGTGTGAAGATCCGCCCGTTGCGGCGCCTTCTCACCCAGCCCGAGCCCGCAGACGGATCAGTGCGGGACCAGGACGCCGGGGGGACGGTGACAGAGGTACCGGCGCCGAAGTACTGAACGGAGGATGGCCAGGCAGGCTCGTTCGATCCTTCGGGGAGGAAGAACCCCCACTGCCCGTCGATCGCGAACACGGCACCGACCGGACGCAGTTCGAGTCGGTCGAGGTGGCCGACGGCTTCTTGGGCATGCTGCTCGGGCACCAGCACGACGTCGAACCCCTGGCTGAGGAGAAGACGGTGCGGGCGGTCGCACAGCAGCGTGCTCGACAGCAGACGGACCTCGTCGCTGACGGTCGCGGTGGCGGAGAAGTGGGAGGCCACGGTGGATCTCCTTGCGGAAGGCGCGGGCACGCGACGGGAGTGCGGCTCAGGCGAGGGCGCGGAGCCGCTGGCGCAGGCGCTCGGCATCGAGGGGGTTCAGCCGCTCGTAGCGGGTGAGCGATTCGGCGTAGAGGGCGGAGGCTTCCTCGACGCGGTCGTCGCCCTCGGCGATCTCGCCGAGCCACTCGATGGTGCGCGCGGCCCAGGACGGTGCTTCCACCACGACGAATTCGTTATGCGCGGTCCGCAGCGTCGTCTCGGCCGCAGAGATGTCGCCGACGAGGGCGGTGACACGTCCCCGCCACGCCAGCGCGCGTGCTGCGTCGTGAGGATCGTCCATGTCGAGGAGCGCGTCGCGTGCGTTGGAGAACAGGCGGCAGGCTTGTTCGTGGTCATCGTTGTGCGAGGCGACCTGGCCGAGAAGGATGTTGGTCAGCGCGACTCCGCGCGTGTATCCGATGCTGAGCCGGACCTCGCTGGCTTGCTCCAGGAACGGCACGGCGTCCTGGAACCTCTGCGCCGTGACCAGCGTGGCGCCCAACTCGTGCAGCGCCTGGCCCACCATGTACTGGTCCTTCTCGCGATCGGCCATCTCGCGGGCCTGCTGGAAGCAGCCGATGGCCTCGTCCAGCTCGCCGGCGCCGCGCAGTCCTACCCCCAGCGTGCTGAGGATTCGCATCTCGGCCGCCGGATCCTGACAGCGCCGAACGGCTTCAAGGGCGAGCCGGTGAATCTCGATCCATTCGCTGTACCGCCTATCCGAACGCCACCACGGCCACAGGCTCCACGAAACGCGCCAGGTGAGGTCCCATTCCCCGGCAGCATGACCGGCTCGAATCAGCGCCAGCACGCTGTCGGCTGCGGCCTTCAGCCACGCCATGGCCGAGGCCCTGTCCGTGAAGATCGCTGGTGCATCGTGCTGAGGCCGTGCGCCGGGCAGGGACTTGCTGTGGCTGGGCGTGATCAGAGCGTCGGCCGTGGCGGTCGCAGCGAGGGCCCAGCGCAGTGCACGGCGCAGGATCTCCTGCGCTTCCCCGTCAGTGGCCTCGGCGAGCGCGCGCTCACGTCCATACTGGCGGATCTCGGCGGAGGGCCACCGGTAGACCGCGCCACGCACTTCGTGCTGCGCGGCCTGTTCCAGCAGGTGCGCGGCGGCCAGGGCGCCCAGGGCAGACGCAGCCTCTTCTTCGCCGAAACCCGACAGAGCGCTGGTCAGCGAGACGTCGATGTCGTCCAGCGGCAGCAGCGCGAGGTGACGATAGCTGCGCGCGGCGCCCCGCGGCAGGTCGGCGTAGGTGGTGTCGAGGTGGGTGGTCACGATCGCTCCAGGGAGACGAAGAGAAGGGCGCCGGGCAGCGACATTGCGCTGACTGTCGAGGAGCGCGCGGACGATGCTGGACACGGGCCGGTGGGGGTGCTGCGCGAGCTGCCCGACGGTCAGCCGCAGGGCTTGGGGGACGCCAGCCGCGAGGCTAAGGAGGCGGGACGTCGGTTCGGGCTCGGCGCGCAGCCGCTCGTCCCCGACGCAGCGGGTCAGATAGGCGCGTGCGGCGTCCGGGGGCAGCGGCCCCAGCTCGTGGAGGTCGGCGCCGTCGGCGGCGAGTTCAGCGAACCGGCTTTGACTGGTGGCCACGACCAGGTGTCCGGTTCCTCCGGGCAGCAGCCGCCGGACGACGGCTGCGTCGGCGACGTTGTCGAGGAGAACGCACAGGGGCGGCCTGCCGGCGGTCACGGATCTCCACCAGCCGACTAGTTCGTCCTCGGCCGCGGGCAGCGGGCCTGGCCACATCGCCCGCAGGAGCTGGCCCAGTGCGTTGGCGGCCGTGCGAGAGCCTTCGGGCTCCGAGCCGCGCATGTCCACATACAGCTGGCCGCCGGGGTAGCGGCCGACCAGCTCCTTAAGGATGCGGGCGGCCAGCGCGCTCTTGCCGATGCCGTGCGGGCCGTGCAGGCTGATGATCTGGATACCCGCGGTGCGCTGCGGCGGGTCGAGGAGCTGGTACAGGGAGCGAAGCTCGGCGTCGCGGTCGACCCAGGCCGGGGGAACCTGCGGACCCTGAAACGGCGGAGGCGGATCGAAGCGCGCCTCGTGAATGGTCACGCCGCCCGTGATGTGACCGGCCTGCACGCTGGTGTTCACGATGCCCTCGTGAAGGGAGTTCACCGTGGTGGTGCGATTCGATGGCGTGCTCGCCTGCGGAGACGTCATCGTGCTCTCCCCGCGAGCACCGGTTCGTCGACGAGCGTGTTCGGCTCGGTGGCCTCTGAGTTCAGGGCGTCGTCGCGCGAGGAGTCTGTGTTCGGCGAGGCGAGGCGAAGCGCCGCCCCAACCAGGGCGAAGTGGCTGAATGCCTGTGGAAAGTTGCCCAGTTGACGGCGGCGCACCGGGTCGTACTCCTCGGCCAGCAGCCCGACATCGTTGCGGAGGGCCAGGAGGCGGTCGAACAAGTCGCGTGCCTCATCGCTGCGGCCGATCATGGCCAGGGCCTCGACGAGCCAGAACGAGCAGGCCAGGAAGGCACCTTCGTCACCGACGAGGCCGTCCACGCCGGTCTCGGAGCCCGCGGTCGGATAGCGCAGGAGGAGGCCGTGCGTGGTGGACAGCTCCCGCTGGACGGCTTCGATGGTCCCGATGACCCGCTTGTCCGTGGGCGGCAGGAACCCCACCTGCGGGATGAGGAGCAGAGCGGCGTCGAGTTCCTGCGACCCGTAGAACTGTGTGAAGGTATTGCGCTCCTCGTCGTAGCCGTACGCGCAGACGTCCTTGTGGATGTCGTCGCGCAGACGGCGCCAGCGCCGGAGCGGCTTGGTGTCGCCGCGCGCCTCGGCCTGCTGGATCATGCGGTCGATGGCAACCCAGGCCATGACCTTGGAGTGCACGAAGTGCCTGTTAGGCCCCCGTACCTCCCAGATTCCGGCGTCCTCCTCGCGCCAGTGGCGCGCGATGTAGTTGAGGAGGTCGGTCTGCAGCTGGTAGGCGTCGTCGTGATCGAGACCGGACTCGTGGGCTAGGTGCAGGGTGTCCACGACTTCGCCGTATACGTCGAGCTGACGCTGGTGGGCTGCCGCATTGCCGATGCGGACAGGCCGTGACCCTTCGTATCCGGGCAGGTCGAGGACCGCTTCCGGCAGTTCCCGGCGGCCGGTGATGGTGTACATGATTTGCAGGCGCTCGGGGTCGCCGGCCACTGCCCGCAGCAGCCACTCACGCCAGGCACTGGCTTCCTCGCGGTACCCGGTGCGCAGGAAGGCGGACAGGGTGATCGCGGAGTCCCGCAGCCATGTGTAGCGGTAGTCCCAGTTCCTCGATCCGCCCAGCTCCTCCGGCAACGAGGTGGTGGGCGCCGCGACGACGGCGCCGGTCGGGTCGTAGGTGAGGGCTTTGAGCGTGATCAGAGAGCGGATCACGGGCTCCCAGTCACGGCCCTGGTAGGTGCAGCGGGCGACCCAGTTCGCCCAGAACGCCTCGGTGTCGGCGAGCGCCTGCCCGGGATGCGGGCACGGCGGAGGAGGTAAGTGAGACGCCTGCCAGGTCAACGCGAAGGAGATGCTCTCGCCCTCGTGGACGGTGAAGTCGGCGAGGGTGGTCCCGTCCGCGTGGTCCGTGGGCTCCACGGCGCTGTCGAGCCATACCGCGTCGGGACCGGCCACGGCCAGGCCGCGGGTGGTCCCAAACGGCTGCTCCTGTAGTTCGCGCCGTGGTGCGACCTGCCCGTAGTTGAAGCGCAGATGCAGCCGGGAGGCCATCCGGACAGCGCCTCGTACTCCCTGGACGATGCGGATTACCTGTGGCTGCTTCTGCGTTCCCGCGGTACGCGGCGGCATGAAGTCGATGACCCGCACCGCTCGTCCCGGCAGCGACCACACGGTCTCCGCGATGGCGGAGTCCCCACGGTAGGAGCGCTCGGGTACGGCGTCCTTGTCCTGGGGCGCGAGCTGCCAGGCCCCGTGCTTCTTGTTGCCCAGCAGGCTGGCGAACGCGGCCGGGGAGTCGAACTTGGGCAGGCAGAGCCAGTCCATGGTCCCGTTGCGGTCCATGAGGCAGGAGGTCTGCAGGTCTCCCACGAGGATGTGGTCCTCGATCAGTGGCACGGTGTGATCCTTTGGTGTTCGGACGGGCGGCTCAGTGGGCTGTGCAGGGAGCGGACACGGGGTCGCTGCGGGCGACGGGCGGCACAGGCATGGCGCCTCCAGAACGAGGAGTGGGGGCGTGGTCAGGTGCGGTGCTGGGCTGCTCCGCGCAACTGCTGGAGCTGGTCCTCCAGCGGCGGGAGCCCCACGGCACGTCGTCGCTCGTCAACGTCGTCGGGGTCCTCGATCGGGTAGGGCCGCAGCAGCGCCGGGTCGAACTTCGTGCCGTACCGCTGCTTGCGGCCTTCCAGGACGCAACAGAAGTCCTCGATGTACGCCCCGTGGATGGCCAGCGAGTCCCCCTCCTGGACGGAGGCGAGGATCAAGTCCCGGCACGTCAGCTGAAGTTCCCGGTCCTCCGCGTGCAACAGGACCTGGAGGGCCGCGGTGGAAGCCTCATCGCCCACGGCTTCGCGGGATGGCCATCCGCCTTGCTGCACGATGGCCTTCAGCGCCTGCCCGTTCTCGGCCCTGGCCTTCGTTAATGCCGTGAGGCGGGAGGTTGATTCCGGCAGTGCCATGGCTTCGTGGCTCAGGCACGCGTCCCGAGCGCGCAGCTCAAGCAGCCTCCTGGCCAGCGCCTCGGCGGCAGGCATCGGGTTCTGTGCCGTCGACTTGGCTTCGGCCTGCTGACCGCCCGCGTCGCTGGCGGGCGTCTCCTGCGGGGTTTCCAGTTTCACGACGGCCACCTTTCAGATCGCGGTGCGTACGGGCGCGGCCGAGGAGCAGGAGCAGGGTCAGCCGGGGAGTCGGGAAGCGGCGGAAGGCCCACCTCTCGCCGTCGGGCACTCAGCCCGGCCACGTCGGCGATCGGGTACCGATGGGTCTCGCCGCAGTCGGTGCGGGCCTGCGTGCCGTACGCCTGGGGCAGTCCTTCCAGCACGCAGGCGCGGTCGTACAGGCGGGCCCACTGAGCCCAGGTCGCGTCGCCCGCCTGCGCGGCGTCGCCGAGCATGCGCAGCAGCAGCCGGACGAAGGGCACGTTGGTGATCCGAAGAGCGAGATGCACAGCGGCGTCCGCTCCTTCAGCCCCGGCGAGCCTGAACCCTGGCCAGCCGTGTACGGCCACGATCCGGTGCAGGACCTGCGCGTTGGAGCGATCAAGTAGTTCGTTGGGTAACGCGACCGGAACATCAGGGAGCGTCGGCAGGCGCTGTGCCCACTGCTGCTCGGCGGCCTCGGCCCTCTCGCGCAAGTCCTTGGAGATGTCCGGGCGCTGCGCGCAGCCAGCCCCAGCGGGCGAGAGCGCGGTGGGGTCTGGATCGTTGGACGTCATGTCCTCGCCCGGCAGCGCCGGTACTGGCAGGGCGCCGTCCCGGTGGGCGCGGCGAGTCCGTATTCCCCACGCGAGCTGGTGAAAGGGTCCGAGCGCGTCGCTCGGGAGAGGGCCCGTGGCGGGCTCACTGGCGCGTTCGACGGTGACGGTCACGGGTTCTCCTCGGCAACGTGGTGGACGGGCGGGGGATCAAGGTGTGCGGGGTGGCCCTCCCGGCTCGGCGCTCACCGTGGCGGGGGCTGGACGGCTCGCTTGCGGGCCGGGAGGACCCTGGCCTTGCCCGATGCGGAGGTACACGGACAAGGCGTGCTCGGCCGCCGCTGCCCCATGCCCGCCAAGAGGCCGGGCGGCCGAGAACTCGGGGATGGCAAGGCAGTCAGGTGCCTCCGGCATCGAAGGTCACGTGCAACGGATCGTCGGCGGTGAGCACTCCGGTCTGGTGACCGCGGAGCACCGCCTGCTGCGCGCCCCCGGGTGCCTGGAGCCGGATGCACAGGAATTGGGACCGCTCCCATGCATCCGCAGCGGCAAGTCCCGCCTCGTCGGCGTAGGTCTCCAGAGACAGTCCCTTTGCCCAGGCCCGCAGCAGATCCAGCTGGAACGGGGAGAGCCAGACGCTGGGTCTTTGGCCGGCGTCGATCACTCCGTGCGCCACCGCGAGGTGAACAGTGCCGGTCCACCGGATCGGAACGCCGCCGTTCAGCATCCGCCCTAGCTCTGCCACGCCGCGAAAGGTTGCCCGCACGTTCGGAAAGTGGCCGCGGCGTAGCAACTCCCGTTCGTCGGCGCCTTCTGCGACGGCCTGCAGGACTGCGACGTTGCCCAACGTCATTCCTGTCGCCTCGGCGGGCAAAGGGCTATGGCGTACAGAGGGCCCAAGGCGCACGCTGTGGCTGGTCCCAGACGAGGCGGGACGGACGAGGGGGACTGTGGGTGACGTGAGGACGGCGGTGTTCATCAAAGCTCCGAGCGGGAGTGCAACGACTGGAGGGGAGGGGGAAGCCGCAGGCTCACGGAGGCTTCGAATGAGAGCCGACCGGCTCGAGCTGCCGGCTGCTGACGGCCGTGCTGACGCAGCGCTCGGCGAGGGGCAGGACCGACACAGGGTGGGCCGTCCACGTCCAGGTCCCGGTATCCGTCGTCAGCGTGAACACGTACGGTCGGCCCCGCCGCAGGTCGCGGATGGCCACTTCGCGGGCGGGATGGTTGCCCAGCCAGCTCCACACGCCCGCGAAGGTCTCGCGATCGAGGCCGGGGATCAGGTCCCGAACTGACTCCCGTATCCACTCGACAGCCTGGCCGGGGGCCGTCGTGCTCACCCCCTGCGGATGGGGTGCGGCCGGGACATGGCCCGGAAGATCGATGTGACACCAGTACGTACGTGGGAGCGTCATCCCGCACCTCCTGGTGTCGGGTTCGGGAGAGCCTCGGCGTCAGCGCAGTTCCCGCTTACCAGGTTGCGGAAGGTGGTGACGGCGCCGGCCAGTCGCCGGGCGAAGGGATCGGTGGGCACGAAGCCGCTGACGAGTGCTTCAGCGTCCAGACGGACGGCTAAGAGGACGATCCACTTCAGGTCGGCTTCGGGGTATCCGTTCGCCTGCCGCAGGGAGTCGGTGATCAACGACCACAGGCAGTCCCGAAGACGGGGAATGATCTTGCCGAACTCGTAGACCGTCAAGGGTTCGTCCCTTGCCTCCCCGAGCACACGCTCCAGGTAGTGGTCCAGGTCCTCGACGAGCGACCGGTTCATCGTGCCGAGAGCGTGGCGGATCTCTTCCGGCGTGGAGCGACGACGCCCACTGTGTGCAGTCCTGTCCTCGGGCAGCGAGACCGATCGGCTGACGACGAGAGTGCGGCTGGAGGAGGCAGCGCTGGCCCGGTATCCGTCGGGCGTCATCCGGCAGTGAGTGCCTTCAGCCGCCTGCTGTCGGTTCACCGGATTCCTCCCAGGGGAATGGCAGTTGGTGGTTTCGTTGACCTTGAGCGAACCGCGAATCACGCTGGGTCGATATCCCCGGGCGGCACGCAACGCCGTTAAAGCCGTTAAAGATCGTTTGTTGGACAGGGGCGGAGAATGCCGCGCGAACGAAACCAGAGGCTGGCAGGAGTCATCGCAGAAACCGGCTGGTCGCAGCCCAAGGTCGCCGCCGCGTTCGTTAGGGTCGCCGCCGAGGTCGGGGCGCAGGAGCTGCGCGCCACCACACGCACTCACATCGCGGCGTGGGTCGCGGGCTCGCAGCCCTCCGGCAAAGCGCCCCTTATCTTGTGCGAGACGTTGTCCCGTCGGCTCCAACGCCCCATCACACCCGCCGAGATCGGCCTCGCAGCGCCGCTCCCGGACGCGGTCACGGCATCCGAATGGCACGTCGATACCCTGACCGACCTGGTGGACCTTGGGAGAACGAACGTGGACCTCGAACGCCGCCAACTTCTGGCCGGCGCCGCCTACTCGGTAGGCGGTCTGGTGATACCCGGCCCAGAGTGGTGGGACGAAGCGCCCGCTCGGGGCCGCTCCCGACGTCCGGCCACCACCCGCAGGGTCGGTGCCGCAGAGATCAACGCCGTACGCGAGATGACGGACTTCTACCAGCGCCGCGATCAGCGATCTGGCGGCATGGATGGACGGACGGCCCTCTACCAGTACATGTACGACGACGTGGCGAAGTACGTCGGCGGCGTCTTCGCGTCGGAAGCAACCCGGCGCGACCTGTACTCGGCTGCCGGCGAGCTGGCGTACGTCGCTGGTTGGATGTCCTTCGACGCGTCGCAGCACGAGGCCGCACGTCGGTACTTCACCTTGGCGACGAAGTTGGCGGCCGAGGCAGCCGATGCACCGCTGGCCGGGCATGTCCTGCGTGCGATGGCCCACCAGGCGACGGACCTTGGACAGCGGCGGGAAGCGGTAGACCTCGCCATGGAATCGGTCGCCCGCAAGCAGTACACGGAGGCCACGCCGCGGGAACGAGCCCTGCTCGGTGTCGTCCAGGCGCGATGTCTCGCCGTGGACGGCCAGAAGCAAGCCGCTGCCGACGCCCTTCTGCGCGCAGAAGACGATCTCGCCGCGGCCGGGCCTGGTGACGACGAACCAAGCAGGGTCTGGTTCTTCCGCGAAGCCTCGCTCGCCCACGAGACCGCCCGGACCTTGTGGTCGCTGGGTGACCTCAATGGAGCCCTCAAGGAGTTCGAGCGAAGCGTGCTGACCAGGAAGGCCGACACGTTCAGCCGGACCCATGCCGTCACGTTGGGATACATGGGGGCAGTTCAGGCTCGTCAGGGCAACGTCGAGGCCGCATGCGCCACCTGGGGCCGGGCCCTCGATTCGATGGACGGAGTCTTTTCGGGGCGGGCACGCGAAACCGTCGTGAACATGCGCCGCGTGCTGTCGCCGTACCGGAAGCGCGGCATCGCCGTAGCCGGCGAGATCGACGAACGGGCCAGGGTAGTGCTCGGCCGCGTAGCCTGACGACGCCAGGTTGACGTGGCCGGGTGGCTCGAACCGACTGCCAGCCCGCTGCCGCAAGGGAATGAGGGGGCATCTGTGTCCGTGGAGCGCATCGAACTGCCCGTCGTCGCCGACGTCGTCGGCGGCCACGCGGGTCGCCTCGACGACTTCAAGGGAGGCGTGGAATCGATCATCCGGCTGCGGCCCGAGTACCCCTTGGAGACGCTGCAGGGGATCGAGGCGTTCTCCCACTTGGAAGTCACCTGGTACTTCAGTGAGCGCAGCGACGACGACGTCGCGCTGCATGCGCGCAGCCCCCGAGACAACCAGGACTGGCCGGCGACGGGGACCTTCATCCACCACAATCACCGGCGCCCGGCGGGCATCGCGACGAGCTTCCCCCGGTTGCTGCGCGTCGACGGGCGCGATCTCCACGTCGTCGACCTCGACGCCGACGATGGGACGCCGGTTCTCGACTTCGTGGCGTGCTTCCGGGAGATGCTGCCCCGCGGCCCCGTCACCCAGCCCTCGTGGCCCGGGGAGATGCTTCGCGACTACTGGCGTGACGCCAAGGAGCGTTGAGCCCGCTGGTGCTGAGTGGGCTGTGCACGACGGGGGCATGATCAGCTCCGAATGACAGGAGGCGAGTGAGGGCAGGGTCAGGAAACGGCACGGACGGATGGTGGCTTCTGCCTGCGTTTGCACCAGACCGTCTTGCCGGGGCCTTTGCGCTGCCATCCCCACTCGTCGGAGAACGCTCGGACGAGTAACAGGCCCTGGCCTGAGCCGCGCTCCGGGTCGGGTTCGCGTATTTCCGGCTCCGCCGGGGAAGCGTCGTTGACCTCCAGGTGCACCAGGCCGTCACAGAGCCGCAGAAGCACGGTGACCGGCTGTTTCCCATGTCGCAGGGCGTTGGTGACCAGTTCGGAGGCGAGGAGACCCAGGTCGTCGGCCAGCGCGTCGAAGCCCCAGTGGCGCAGTGCGTCGTGTACGGCCCGGCGGGTCCGTGGGATCTCCGAGTGTTCGTCCTTCAGCTCTAGAGCTATGGCTCTGGAGAACGTGGGGCGAGCCGTGGTCGGCTCCGCGCCGATTCCAGTCTCGTTCGTGCCTGCCATGCGCTCACCTCGCTGACGTCGATCGGCAGCGATCGGCCGAGCCCCCAAGGCTTGGCTTCCGTGGGGGTCGTGGAGAAGGCCGCTGCGAAGCGTGCGTCCTCGCGAGGATCCGCCGCCAGTGGCGACGGCGTCCGCGATCAGTCACTCCGTGCTTCGGTTCAACTGCCTTCTGTGGCGATCGACTTGGAGTATGGCGCCGGATCTCTCTCCATGTAACGCTCACGGCGGAAGTGTCCGCATGGGCCTCTCGGGCCGCTATGCAGCCGTAACCCTAGGGGCGTTCCGCCGTGTAACGTCCCTTGTGGCCGCTACGCGCCAGCAAGGACACTGGCTGCACTCGCACAAGAGGAGCGCCAGCATGACGAACAGGTCGACAGCGCCAGATGAGGTGCCTGATCAGGCCGAGGCCGGGCCAACTCAGCGCCGGCGCACACTGGGCCGCCGCCTCCTTGCGCTTAGGAAAGCGAGCGGCCTGTCGGCCGAGGTGGCAGGCGCACAAGCTGGGATGTCGAAGGCCACCGTCAGCCGCTATGAGCAGGCCAAAGGGAACGTGCGCTGGAACCAGGTCAAGGCACTTTGCGAGGTGTACCAAGCCTCGGAAAAGGAGACGCTTGAGCTGATCGAACTGGCCAAGAACAGCAAGATCACCGATGGGTGGTGGGTCCCGCTCGCCGGCAAGCTCTCCGACCCCATGCGGATCTTGATTCCCATCGAGAACGAGGCCCCTTGGGTTCGGCAGTACACGGCTGCGGTGATACCTGGCCTCCTGCAGACCAAGCCGTACGCCAAGGCGATCAAAGCGACCCCCGGAAACACCCTGGAGCCGGAGGCCGTGACCGAGTTCATCGACATGCGTATGCAGCGGCAGAGGATCCTCAAGCGTGATGCTCCGCCGACGTACCACGTCGTCCTGGACGAGAGCGTGCTCCGCCGCAAGGTCGGAGGGCCAGAGGTCATGGCCGAGCAGTTGGATCTCTTGCTGGACCGGAGACAGGAACGGAATATCACCATCCAGGTGCTGCCGTTTGACGAGGGTGCGTACAGCGCGGCGTTGACGAGTTTCATCGTCTACGGAGGCGCTGAGCCGTCGCTGGACGTCGTCTTCGTCGAGACCGCCGTTGGCTCCTTGTTCCTGGAAGAAGGCGAAGCACGTCAGGCATACGACAACGTCTGGACCTTCCTGCGCCAGGAGGCGCTGGACCCCGACTCCTCGGCCGAGCTGATCGCCGAGGCGCGTAAGAAGCACCTGCGAAACCAGAAGTAGCGAACGAGGGATACATCCGTGGCCGAGCAGTCCCAGCAACCCGTGTGGCGCAAGAGCAGCTACAGCGGCAGTCCCCAGGCTGAATGCGTGGAGTTCGCCGACATGCGTGGCGGCCCTTGGGTCCGTGACTCTAAGAGGCCGGACGGTCCGCACGTCGTCTTCTCAAGCAAGGCATGGGGCACGTTCACGGCGAACCTGCAACAGGGGCCGCCTCCTTCTCTGGGGTGACCCCAACGAGGCGAGAGTGCGGCCCGAGACTCGATGGAAGTCTCGGGCCGCACGCCTGCCCCCGTGTGGACGTCGGTCAACCTCCGTACCTACAAAGGCAGTCCGGGGTGGAATCTGGCGGCCCAGTCCCAAGAAAAGTCTGTGCAGCGGACCAGCGATGCGGACAATCAGAGAACGGAGCGTTGTCCGCATCAGGGCACCGAAGGGGAAGTCATGCCGCAGAAGCCCAAACCCCTGGACGAGACCCTGTCGGCGCGCGCCTGGTGGGGCAAGGAACTCCGCAACTGGCGCAGGGTTCGGGGCCTGTCGTCCAAGGCGCTGGGGGCAAAGGTGCACCTCAGCGGCAGTTCGATCGAGCGCATCGAGAAGAACGAGCGCCCGTGCAATGCCGCACTGGCCGGTGCACTGGACGTCGCGTTGGACGCGGGAGGCGCACTTGTAAGGCTGTGGCGTCATGTCGAAGAGGAGGTGGCCCGAGGGTGCGCTGATGCGGACAACCTGAGAACCGAACCTCCGCTCGACAGCTTCGGTGCACAGGGCACGGGCATCCTTGGAGTGAACCCACCCGTCCTTCTGGATAGGAGCCCGTCAGCCGTGGAGCGCCGTTCCTTCTTCGCCCTCGGCGGCATAGCCGCCCTTGCCCCCGGAACGTTCACCGATCTCCTTCCGAAGACAGGGCCAACGGCGCTCCCCAAAGTCGTTCGCCCGGAGGACATCGAGCAGGTGCGCACCGCCGCCAACACCCTCGCGGGGTGGGACAACCTCTATGGCGGTGGCGGGATCGCCCGCAGTTCCTCCGCTGGGCTGTTCGTATGGGCCAAGGGGCTGCTCACCGTGAAGCGTCCGCCCGAGCTGGAGGCTGATCTGTACGCCGCTGTTGGTCGGCTATCGATCGTGATGGGGGCCTCCGCGTTCGACGCCTACGAGCATGAGGATGCGACTCACCTGCTCCAGTTCGGAACTTGGTGCGCGGAGCAGGCCGGCAACTGGCATCTCAGGGCCACGGCACTCAACTGGCAAGCGCGCCACGAGATCTGGTGCGGCAGGCCCGACTCTGGCCTCACTCATGCCGAGAACGGCCTCCTACGCTCTGACCGCCTTACACACCGCGAGCAGGCCATGCTTCATAACGCCAGGGCCAGGGCCTGGGCGAAGCTGGAGAATCCGCAGGAGACCTTGGCCGCCATCGGCCGGTCAGATGACGCCTTCGCAGGGGCCCGAAAGGGCGAGGACGTCGAGTGGATGGCGTACTACGACGAGGCGCAGCACTACGGGGACACCGGGCATGCGGCATTTGATATTGCCCTGTTGCCGGGGCAGTCGCCTGTGTTGGCCGCGCACCGGTTGAAGGCCGCGATCGAAGGGCACACGGACGCGTACGTGCGCTCACGAGCCCTCTCTCGCACAAAGTTGGCAACGTTGACCATGGCCACAGGCGATCCGCGGCACGCGGTGGCCCTTGCGAACCGCGCCCTGGGCGAAGTGGGGCGGCTGCGCTCCAAGCGCGCTGCGTCGGATATCCGAGACCTGGCCAAGGTGTCTGCGAGGTATGCCCGGACGCCGGAGGTAGCCGAGTTGAGGGAGCGAATCACCGCTACGGTCCTCGCATGACGACGACGCGTACGGAGGAGTCCTTCATCGTCCTCCAGGAGGTGTCGGCTGCCGCCGGTCTGTCTCCGGAGGGGGCCGAGCCGATCCGGCTGGCCGAGAACGACCTGTGGCGTCTCCCCGGCGGAGTCGTGGTTCGTATCGCCCGTGCAGGTCAGGAAGATGCAGCAGCTCGTGAGGTGGCTGTCGCGCGCTGGCTGGCCGAGAACAATGTTCCGGCCGTGCGACCGATGCCGTGGGACCAGCCTGTACACGCAGGTGGACGAGCGGCGACGTTCTGGGAGCTGCTGCCTCCCCACAGGCACGGCACCGAAGCTGACCTCGCGCCGCTCCTGCGTCGAATGCACGAGTTGCCCACGCCGCCTTTCGCTATCGGCCGGCTCCAGCCCTTTGTCCGTGTGGCTGATCGCCTCGCCGCGGCGCGCTCGGTGAGCGACGACGACCGGCAGTGGCTCCTGGACCATCTGGGCAAACTTCAACAACAGTGGGCCCACCTTCCGGCCGGACGCCCGCACTGCGTGATCCACGGCGACGCTTGGGGAGGCAACTGCGCCGTGGTCGAGGACGGCGCCGCGCTGCTTATGGACTTCGAGCGCACGTCGTTCGGCCCACCTGAATGGGATCTGACATCCACCGCCGTCGCGCACGACACCTTCGGCACGGTCTCCGCCGAGCGATACGGGGCCTACTGTGAGCGGTACGGCTTCGACGTCATGAACTGGGCGGGATACCCGACCCTTCGTGGGGTCCGGGAGCTGCGCCTCGTGACCTTCGCGCTGCAGATCGCAGACCACGATGCCGACGCGCTCGGGCAGGCCCACTACCGCGTTGCGTGTGTACGGGGCTTTGAAGGACCTCGTCCATGGCGATGGCGAGCTGTGGGGTGAGCCTGGGCTAGGGGAGCGAGGGCCTGGATGCTCTCGTCTTCTCCCACGCCGGCCTGGAGCGCCTCGGCCTCCTCCACCGAGCGGCCGAGGTACTGCCCGTCGACGTCCAGTGTCGCGCTGGCGACAGGATTGCCACATAGTTTCTGGACCCGATCAACGATCCGGCAGCGGAGCGACTTCTGCGGATTGAGCGAGGTGTTCTGGGCGCGCTCGGTGAGGATTGCCACACGGCCTGCTCCGTTCACGCCGTGTACGACGATGCCACTACCCAAGTGCAGGTCAACGTTGCGATGTTCGAGTCGAACGGCGGGGCAACCGTGAAGACCAACGTCGTCGGGGTAGTCGGAGACGACCAGTCCGTGATTGACGAGGTCATGCAAGGGCTCCGTGACGGGAGCGCTGCAGCGCTACTTCCCCCGGATAGTCCCAGGATGGGCCCCAAATGGGCAGCCGCCGGGGCATTCGCCCACGGCAGACGAGAAAGAGCCCCAAAGGACTGGAACCTCCGCCGAGACCATGTCAACGTACAACGTCCCGGAAAACACCAGGTCAGCGAAGGGATGCGGACTTCTGGCGGGGGCGGGCCGACCCGCCTCACAACATCCCGCAGCCCGCGCCGCTCGATCTCGCGGCCGAGCGCCCGACCCTACGGAGGTTCACCTGTCGAAGCCCGTTATCCGATCTGCTTGCTTCACCGCCCCCGTCCTCTTGGCGCTAGGAGCCGTGAACGCGTGGACGGCCCAACGAACTGAGGACTACGGATCTCTTTCCACGGCGCTGTGCCTTTGCGTCTGCGCCGCCGGTCTGTTTGGCGAGGATCTGCTGCAACGTGACTACCGCCGTGACAGCACGGTCCTCGCGCACGTTGCGGCGCACCCTGGGGCCGCCACTCGCCACGTAGCCCGAGCCGTCGGAGCCCCGGAGCGCGTCGTCGCCCGAAACCTCGACCGTCTCACTGACGACGGGCTGTTGGTGCTGGTCACTGACGGCGCGACTCCTGCACTGCGGTCCTACCGACTGGCGTCATGACCTGAGCCGGAGTAGAGGGCACGCCCCCTGGGAGTGCTGGGCGATACATAGCAGACGATCCCCGGTTAGCAAAACCGGGGATCGTCCGGACCATTGATGCCGTTCGTCTCGGCTGTGCTTGGCGGTGGAGCCGGAGCGGACGGTGTAGCTCATTTGCCTGACCCGCAGTGACGTCCTACTAATGCGGGCATTTCCACGAAACCGAGGAGCGTGAGAGTTCTGTCCGATCCCATCAAAAAACTTCCGCCAAACTCGAAGGGGAAGGTTCGGTATCGCTTTGTTGTCGATGTAGGGGTTGATCCCGAATCTGGGAAGCGTAAGCAGCTGATGCGCACCTTCGATTCATTGAAGGAAGCGAAGGCCGAGTACGCCAACATAGCTAACCGGCGGAACAAGGGCTCGTTCGTGCCGCCCAACAAGGTAACCGTGAACGAGTGGCTCGATCGATGGCTGGCCATGAAGGCTGACGACCTCGAAGAGACCACCATCTATAACTACAGGATCACACTGGATCGGGTTCGGGGGAAGCTCGGAAATACTCGCCTCCAGGATCTCACTGAAGAGCAGGTGGAAGAATGGAGGGATTGGGCGCTGAAGCATGGCCGCGTGCGTGGCAAAAAGGCTGGTACGCCACTCAGTGTCACGAGTGTGGATATGAGCCTAGCCCGACTTAAGGAGGCGCTGGGAAGGGCTGTTACCCGACGCTTGGTGCAAATCAACGTCGCTGAACACGTGAGCATCCCGCGCAGGGCGCGAAAAGAGGAACGGAAGTCCAAGGAAGAAGTGCAGCCATGGAACGTCCAGGAGGTTCAGAAGTTCATCCACGGTATTATGGGGGAACGCCTCTACGCGGCGCTTCTTCTTTCACTTATGGGGCTTCGTCCAGCTGAAGTCTGCGGCCTTCGGTGGGAAGACGTTGACTTGGAGAACGCCACGATCGTCATTGCTAACACGCGCACGATGATGGGTAACCGGCACGTGGTGGAGAAGGACACCAAGTCCCTTGCGGGTGAGCGGGATTTGCCGTTGCCAGCTCCGGTGCTGGTCGCCCTCAAAGCATTCCGGGCTCTCCAGGCCGAGGAGAGGCTCGCTCTGGGAGAGGCGTACGTGGTGTCCGGCTATGTGCTGGTGCACGAGACAGGAGTGGCTTTCACGATCAAGCAGCTTCGTCGGCGCGCGTACCGGCTCATGGAGCTTCTCGGTCTCCGTCGCGTCAGGCTCTACGACGCACGCGCGGCGTGCTTCACCTTCCTGGCCAACAACGGCGTGCCGGACCATATCCTCGCGCGCTGGGCCGGGCATAAGAACGTAAAGACGACCAAGCGGTGGTATGTCAAGCCGGATGTGGAGGATCTTCGCGGAGCCGCTGTCACATGGGATGGCCTGCACGGAGGTGTGACGGAGCGCCAAAAGTGAGCCACACGATCTGTATGGAGGGCCCACCCCCCCCGGCTGTGGCCAAGGCGCCTGCCCGGTGAGTACAGATCTTGTTCACCATGTGGTGTTCAAGCTGCTGGTGGGGAGATTGTGGAACGGTTCCGGGCCGGTCACGCCGTGCCTCATCAGTGTCACCAAACTCGGCGTGTCAACTGAGCCACCCTGGAAGCCGTGCCCTTGGGGCAAGGGCTTGCCCGAACAGGCTGGCCGAGGGCCCGCGCGCCAGTAGGGCCCAGAGCCGACGCGGTCACGAGTGCATGCTGGAGACCACGTGCTTGGATGCTCAAACGGTTCCGGCAGCGCCGGTCCTGCTGCCGTGAGCGGGACAGGGCCCACCTAGGTTCACCCCAGCGATGTGTAATTTTGTGAGAGATGAGAGGGTCAGGCGGGTGAGTGAGACGCCGAAGAACACCCTGCAGTACCGCTTTGACGGGCCAGAAGACGCCCCAGTCCTGATCTTGGGTCCCTCACTGGGTACCACATGGCACATGTGGGACCGGCAGGTGCCCGAGCTGAGCAAGCACTGGCGGGTGCTCCGCTTCGACATGCCCGGTCACGGCGGCGCCCCCGCGCACCCCGTGGACTCCGTCGGCGAGCTGGCGACCCGCGTGCTCGCCACGCTCGACGAGCTCGGCGTGCAGCGCTTCGGGTACGCGGGCTGTGCCTTCGGCGGCGCCATCGGCGCGGAGCTCGCCCTCAGGCAGCCGCACCGCGTCGCCTCGCTGGCCCTCATCGCGACCTCGCCGCGGTTCGGGTCCGCCGACGAGTTCCGTCAGCGCGGCGTGATCGTCCGCAGCAACGGCCTCGACCCGATCGCCCGCACGTCGCCCGAGCGCTGGTTCACGCCCGGCTTCGCCGCCGCGCAGCCCGCGATCACGGACTGGGCCGTGCAGATGGTGCGCACCACCGACCCCGGCTGCTACATCGCCGCCTGCGAGGCCCTCGCCGCGTTCGACATCCGCGCGGAGCTCGGCAGCATAGGAGTGCCGACGCTCGTCCTGGTGGGCTCCGAGGACCAGGTGACGGGCCAGGGCGAGGCGCGCACGCTCGTCGCGGGCATCCCCGACGCTCGCCTCGCCGTCGTGCCCGGCGCCTCCCACCTCGCCCCGGTGGAACAGCCCGCCGCGGTCACCGACCTGCTCGTACGCCACTTCTCCACCGCCTGGCAGGCCGCCCCGGACGCGACGGCGACCGGCCAGCACGCCATCGCGGCCCCGCCCGTCAAGCCGGTCCTCGCCCCCGCGCCCCCCGTGGCCGTCGCCGAGATCGCGCCGGTCGAGCAGCCGCAGGCGACGGACGCGCGCGCCGACGCCTACGCGGCGGGCATCAAGGTGCGCCGCGAGGTACTGGGCGACGCGCACGTCGACCGGGCCCTGGCGGACGCCGACGAGTTCTCCTCCGACTTCCAGGACCTCGCCACGCGCTACGCCTGGGGCGAGATCTGGAACCGGCAGGGCCTGGACCGCCGCACCCGCAGCTGCGTCACGCTGACGGCGCTCGTCGCGGGCGGCCACCTGGAGGAGCTCGCCTTCCACGTACGGGCCGCGCTGCGCAACGGCCTGACCCCGTCCGAGATCAAGGAAGTGCTCCTCCAGACCGCGGTGTACTGCGGGATCCCGGCGGCCAACAGCGCCTTCCGGGTCGCCCAGAAGGTGATCCGCGAGGAAACGACTCCCCAGGAGTAGCGCCGCGCCCCCGGGGGAGCAGGATGGAGCCCATGACGATGACGACCGGCATGAAGCTCACCAAGCAGTCCCACGCGTGCGTGCGCCTCGAAAAGGAGGGGCGCACGCTCGTCATCGACCCCGGGGGGTTCAGCGAGGCCGACGCCGCCGCAGGGGCGGACGCGATCCTCGTCACCCACGAGCACCCCGACCACTTCGACGAGGGCCGGCTGCGCGCCGCCATGGAGGCCGATCCGGCCGCCGAGATCTGGACGCTGGCCGCCGTCGCCGACCAGGTCGCGGCGGCCTTCCCGGGCCGCGTGCACACGGTCGGCCACGGCGACGCGTTCGAGGCGGCCGGTTTCTCGGTCCAGGTCCACGGCGAGCTGCACGCCGTGATCCACCCGGACATCCCGCGCATCACGAACGTCGGCTACCTGGTGGACGGCTCCGTCTTCCACCCCGGCGACGCGCTGACCGTCCCCGACCACCCCGTGGACACGCTCCTCGTCCCCGTGATGGCGCCCTGGAACAAGATCGCCGAGGTCATCGAGTACGTCCGCGAGGTCAAGCCGCAGCGCGCGTACGACGTCCACGACGCGCTCCTCACGGACCTGGCGCGGCCCGTCTACGACGGTCACATCGGCCGCCTCGGCGGCGCCGAGCACGTGCGGCTCGCGCCAGGGGAGTCGGCGGACCTCTGAGCGGCGCCGACCCGCACGGATCCGTGACTGTCACACCCGGCAGGTAGGTTGTCCGTCATGCGCATCGCCACCTGGAACGTGAACTCGATCACCGCCCGCCTGCCCCGCCTCCTGGCCTGGCTGGAGAAGAGCGGCACGGACGTGCTGTGCGTCCAGGAGACCAAGTGCACCGCCGAGCAGTTCCCCGCGGACGCCCTGCGGGAGCTGGGCTACGAGTCGGCGGTCAACGCCACGGGCCGGTGGAACGGCGTGGCGCTGGTCTCCCGCGTGGGCCTCGACGACATCACCACGGGCCTGCCCGGCGGCCCCGACTACGACGGCGCGCAGGAGCCCCGCGCCATCGCGGCGACCTGCGGCCCGCTCCGCGCCTGGTCGGTCTACGTGCCCAACGGCCGCGAGGTCGACCACGCGCACTACGCCTACAAGCTCCAGTGGTTCGAGGCCCTCAAGGCCGCCGTCTCCGGCGACGCCGCGGGCTCCCGCCCCTTCGCGGTCCTGGGCGACTACAACGTGGCGCCGACGGACGACGACGTCTGGGACGTCGCCCGCTTCGAGGGCCTCACCCACGTCACCCCCGCGGAGCGGGCCGCGCTCGCCGCCCTCCGCGAGACGGGCCTGCAGGACGTCGTCCCGCGCCCCCTGAAGTACGACCACCCCTTCACGTACTGGGACTACCGCGAGCTCGGCTTCCCCAAGAACAAGGGCATGCGCATCGACCTCGTGTACGGCAACGAGGCGTTCTCCAAGGCGGTGACCGACGCGTACGTGGACCGCGAGGAGCGCAAGGGCAAGGGCGCCTCCGACCACGCTCCGGTCGTGGTTGACCTCGACGTCTAGCCCCTTGGGGGCTCCGCCCCCAGACCCCCTTCTCTCCGCGCTCCGCGCTCGTCCTCAAACGCCGGACGGGCTATAAGCCCCCACCCGCCCGCCCTTTCCTGGGGCTCCGCCCCAGACCCCGCTCCTCAAACG